>DATMVH010000424.1:0-7616 GCA_035563395.1 Solirubrobacteraceae bacterium | reverse complement strand
GAGCGCCGCGGCGGTCGCCCAGCGGGCCCCGCGGCGCGCGAGCCACGCTTGCCGCCACGCGAGCGCCGCCACCCCGGCGAGGCCGAGCAGCAGCCAGGCCTGGTAGCCGAGCTTGAACACGGTGTTCATGCGGTACAGGTCGCTGCCGTCGAACTCGTCGCGCACGTAGAGGACCTCCGGCCCGAGCAGGCACGCGATCCCTCCCGCGACGAGCAGCCACATGGCCCGCTGCGCGGGCTCGATCCGCGTGGCGAGCAGCGCCTGCAGCGCCACGCCGAGCGCCACGGCGAGGAGCGCGACGTGGGCCAGGTCGACGGCCGCGAGCAGGGAGCCGGCGAACGCGGCGGCGACCGCGATCCACACGGCGTTGCGCCCCGGACGGCCCGTCTGGAGCAGGCGGCCGAGGTAGGCCAGCGCGACGAGAGCGGCCGGCGTGCCGTACACGAGCAGCGCGTCCACGAGCCAGTCCCCGAACCCCGGCCGGTCGCCCACGACCCCGATCCCGCGCGCGGCGGCGTCGAAGCCGAGGAAGAACGGAAGCATCAGCAGGACGCTGAGCGCGAGCGTCGCCAGCAGCCAGCGCACGCTTCCCGCCCGCGCCGGGGCGCTCCGCGGGTCGCGCACCCATGCGGCGACGGCGAGCGCGAGCAGCCCCGCCATGACGGGATACGACCACGTGTTGACCGCGTACAGCATCCCGAGGGCGAGCGCCGCCGCGAGCATCTCCGCCACCGCGCGACGACGCGGGGCCGACGCGGGCCCGAGCAGCGCGACCTGCACCGCGAAGGCCAGCGCGAGCAGCGTGAACGGCACCGCGAGGAAATGCGCGTGCAAGTCGCCGACGAGGAACGAGAACCAGGGGAACTCGTTGATGGTGTCCGGGATCACGCGCGACGCCTCGAACCACGGGTACGCCGGGAGCGGCCCGTCGTGAGCGAGCAGGAGGCGGGCGCCCTCGAGGTTGCCGAGCACGAGCACGAGGACCGCGGCGAGCGCGCCCGCCGCGACCGCGCCGCGCGGTCCGCGCGCCGCCGCCCACAGGGTGCCGGCGACCGTGAAGGCGGCGCTCGCCGTGAGCGCCGCCACGGTGGCGACCGCGAGGTTGTAGCCGCGGCTCGGCTCGACTCCGGTGAGCTTCACCAGCACGCCCATCGCGAGGTGGCCGAGGTAGTAGTAGTTCAGGTCCGCGCCGGCCAGCCACGGGTCCGCGGGCGGGAACTCCGGCGCGCGGTTGACCGCGGAGAGGAAGGCCATGTCCATCGGCGTCTCCGTCCCCCAGACGTCGGGGGCGAAGGCGACGAGCAGCGTCGCGGCCGCGTAGGCCACGAGAAACGCCGCTTCGGAGCCCCAGAACAGCCGTGCGCGCACCGGGTCGGGCTCCGCCGGCGCGCGCGCGACGAGCCGCTGCCAGCGACGGCGGGCCAGGATGCCGCGCGGCCGCTCCCGCGCGGCGGCGCGCAGGGCGTCCGAGCGCCGCACGAAGGCGAGCAGCCCGGCCGCGCAGACGAGCGCGGTCCACAGCGCCGCGCCGAGCACGCCGTAGGGCACGAGCGTGGTGCTCGCGCCGATCCAGACGAGCCACGTCACGAGCAGCAGGCCGAGGACCTTGCCGAGCCCGAGCCCGCCGCCGGGCAGGCGGCCGAGCACGACCCCGGCGATCGCCGCGCCGCCGAGGCCGATCGCCTCGACGAGCAGGAGGAACCGCAGCGCCTCGGTCACGGCGGACAATGGTGGCGGCCCGCGCGGTCGACTAGGGTCCGGGCGGCATGGCCCTCCACGACGCGCTCGCGGAGCTGGAGCTCGAGATCGACGACTACGCGCTCGAGGGCCGGGTCCGCCGGATCAACCCCGAGTTCGAGCGCCACACGACCGTCGTGCGGCTGCGTGGCGGCGGCGAGGAGGGGCTCGGCGAGGACGTCACGTACGACCCGGAGGCGCAGCTGCGCCAGCAGGAGGCCGGCCCGCTGCTCCCGCTCGCCGGCTCCTGGACGCTCGACGGGTTCTCCCGCCACCTCGCCGGGCTCGACCTGTTCGGCGGCACGCCGCCGTGGATGGACGCGTTCCTGCGCTACCGCCGCTGGGCGTTCGAGTCCGCCGCCGCCGACCTGGCGCTGCGCCAGGCCGGCCGCTCGCTCGCCGAGGCGCTGGGCCGCGAGCCGCAGCCGGTGCGCTTCGTCGTCTCGCTCCGGCTGCCCGAGCCGCCGGCGCCCGACCCCGTCGAGCGCCGCCTCGCCGCCTATCCCGGCCTCGAGTTCAAGCTCGACGCGACGCCGAGCTGGGACGACGCGCTGATCGAGCGCCTCGCCGCCACGGGCTCGGTGACGGCGATCGACTTCAAGGGCGCCTACAAGGGCACGCCCGTCGACGTGGTGACGGACCCGGAGCTCTACCGCCGCTGCGCGGAGGCCTTTCCCGGCGCGTGGCTCGAGGACCCGGACCTGTCGCTGCCCGAAGCCGACGCGGCGCTCGAGCCGCACCGCGAACGCATCACCTGGGACGCGCCCATCCACGGCGTGCCGGACATCGAGGCGCTTCCCTTCCTCCCCCGCTCCATCAACGTCAAGCCCTCGCGCGTCGGCTCCTGGCGCGAGCTGCTGGAGACGTACGAGTGGTGCGCGGCGCGCGGCATCCTGACCTACGGGGGCGGGCAGTCCGAGCTCGACGTCGGCAGAGGGCAGATCCAGTACCTCGCGTCGCTGTTCCACGGCGACCAGCCGAACGACATCGCTCCGCGCGGCTACGACTGGGCGGACTTCCCGGAGCGGGGCCTGCCACGGAGCCCGCTTCCCCCGGAACTCGAGCCCACCGGATTCCGCCGGCGCTCGTAGACTCTGCGGTGCCATGGCGAAGCAGCGACAGGTCCGCGTCGAGCAGAAGTCAGCGCTGGCGGCGATGCAGCGGCTCGAGTCCCGCTCCGACGAGGAGCTCGAGGCCGAGACCCGCTACAAGGCGGCCGCCCAGGCCATCCTCGGCGCTCGTGCCGCCGAGCGGATGGACGCCAAGCGCGCCCGCGAGCACTTCCGCGTGGCGATCGCCGCGTCGCGGCCGCAGGAGCGCCTGCAGCTGCGGCGGATGGCCGAGGCCTCGCTCGCGCTCGCGGAGCGCCGCGCCGGTGACCTGAAGGTCGCCGCGGAGAAGCTCGGCCAGGCGCCGCCGACGAACCGCCAGCTCCTCGCGCTGCGCGTCATGGGCGTCATCGCGCCGCCGCCCAGCGCCGGCATCGCCCGGCGCATCGCCGGCATCGTGATCGTGCTGGTCGCGATCGTGGTGGCGATCCTGATCGGCACGGGGATCGTCAAGCTGATCGCCCTGCCGTTCGGCGGGATCGGGACGGCCGTCTCGTTCTTCTGGGGCTTCCTGCTCGTCTGCATCGTGCTCGGCGTGATGATCGTCGTGGGCAGGCGCAGGCAGAAGCGGGCGCGCGCCCGCGCCGCCGAAGAGCGCGCCGCGCGCCTGCGGTAGCGGGCTTCCGCGCACCCGGGTTGCTTTCCCGGCGGAAGGGCGCGTAGTGTCGGCGCGAGCTCGTCGAACGAGGGAAGAGGGCTTCCCGTGAAGGCGTTGCGCATTCTCCTGAGGGCCGCCGCGCTCGGCATCCTGTGCGCGGTCCTCACGGCGCCGCTCGCGATCGCACAGTCGAGTCCGACCGTCGTGATGAGCGGCCTCGACAATCCCCGCGGCCTTGCCTTCGCCGCGACGGGCCACCGCCACGACGACGACCATGACGACGCGCGGGCGCTCTACGTCGCCGAGGCGGGCCGGGGAGGGACGGCCCCGTGCGTCGAGGTGCGCGGGGGGACGGTGTGCGCCGGTGAGACCGGCGCGGTGTCGCGGCTGTGGCGCGGCACGCAGACGCGGGTCGTGACGGGGCTGCCGTCCTACGCACCGTTCGCGATGCGAGTCACCGATGCCGCCATCGGGCCGCAGGACGTGTCGTTCGACGACGGGCGCGGCTACGTGGCGATCGGCCTGGCGGGCGATCCCGGCGTCCGGGCGACGCTCGGCGAGCACTTCGGCACGATCGCCCGGTTCGACCGGGACGGGACGGTCGGCTACGAGGTCGACGTGGCCGCGCACGAGGCGCAGTCGAACCCCGGCGGGGGCCCGGTGGAGAGCAACCCGAACGGCCTGCTCAAGGGCGACGGCAGGGAGCTCGTCGTCGACGCGGCGGCCAACACGCTTCTGCAGGTCGACGACGCGGGCGCGATCTCGACGCTCGCCGTGTTCCCGTCGCGACCGCAGGGGCGCGCGGCGGACGCCGTCCCGACGGCCGTGGCGAGCCGGCGCAGGGCGTCGTACGTCGCCGAGCTCACGGGCGGCCCGTTCACGGCGGGCCAAGCGCAGATCTGGCGCGTCGTGCCGGGTCGCGAGCCGGAGGTCCACTGCGCGGGCTTCTCGTTCCTCGTGGACCTCGCGTTCGGCCGTGACGGGGACCTGTACGTCCTCGAGGCGAGCGGACCCGCCGGGCCGTTCTCCGGGACGCCGGGCCGGCTGCTGCGCGTGGCGCCCGACTGCAGCACGACGGCGGTGGCGACGAATCTCGCCGCCCCGGCGTCGGTGGCGATCGGCCCTGACGGGGACGCCTACGTGTCGATCAACAGCCAGTCGGCCGCGACCGGCGCGGTGGTCCGCATTGACCTGCCGCCCGCCGGCGATGACGACGACGACGACTGACCCGCCGCCGCTGAAGGGAGCACTTCATGCCAACGCTTCGGCGCATCCTGCTCGCGACGCTCGTGACGGCCTGCGCGGTCCTGGTGCCGGCGCTGCCGGCGGGCGGACACGACGAGGACGCAACCTTGTTCCTCGGCTTCTCCCTGCAGGCCACGGGCCCCAGCACGACCGCGGGGACCTTCGTCGCGTCGGGAGCGGTCTCGGACATGGGCACGTCGACGGTCGACGAGCTGGCCGTCGTGCCGCTCGGCCGCCGGGACGGCGGGCGGCTGACCGGCCGGCAGGTCTTCGCCGGCGCCCACGGCACCATCGTCACGCGGTTCAGGGGCGTCGCGCGGTACCTGTCGCGGCCCCACCAGGTCGGTGAGGGCAGGGTCCGGATCGTCTCGGGCACGGGCGCCTACGCAGGGCTGCGCGGCCGCGGCGAGTTCACGATCGTCGTCGTGACCCCGCCGGCCGGCAACACGTTGATCGGAACGGAGGAGATCGAGGTCGGCGACCCCGCGCGGTGACCGTACGTCCCCGGCGAAGCCGCCGGCGCGCCTGTCTCGTCCGCATCGCCCGGGCTACACCCGCTCGGCGGCGTCGAGCAGCGCCGGCGCAGCGCCGACGCGGCCGAGCCGGTGACCTCGATGCCGACGAGCCGCCCGTAGAAGTCGAGCCGGCATGGCGCCGCGGCGCTCGTTCAGAAGTCGCCGCCGAAGTCCCCGCCGAAGTCGCCGCCGGCGTCGGCGATCTCGCCGCCCGCGTCGCCCACGTCGTCGCCGAAGGAGTCGATCAGCTCGCCGTCGGCGAGGTCCGCGAACAGCGCCTGCGCCGCCAGTGTGCCCGCGAACGCGGTGGCGAAGGACCCGAGCAGCCCCACGCCCATGCCCATCCCCATGCCGCCCATGCCGCCCGTGCGGCCGAACGCCCGCTCGACCGTCCCGGGGTGCCGCAGCTCGGCGCGCGTCGCCATGCGGGCGAGCGACCGGGGATCGTCGCGGTCGGCCCGCTCGCCCGCCGGGACCTCGCGGCCGAGCTCCCGGAGGGCGAGCCGCCGCTGCTCGGGCGTGAGCCGCGCGAAGGCCTCCGCGTGGGCCTCCTCGATCCGCTCGGGCGGCGCCGTGCGGACGAGGTAGCGGTAGCGCTCGAGCGCCTGCCGGTCGTCCGGCGTCGCGGACTCCGCCGGCGTCTCGTATCGTGGCGCGGGCCGCGCGGGCTCGTCGCGGCCGAAGAGTCGATCCAGGAATCCCATGGAGGAAGCCTGCCCGTCGCGAGACCGCGGGAACCCCGCGAGGAGCGCCCGCGGCCTCCTCGCGGAGCTTCAGGGGGAGCCGACCGCCTCGCCGTCCTCGATCCTGCGCGTGCTTCCTCCGGCAGCACGACCGGCGGTCGTGCCGAGCCATCCGTCGCCGCGCGGCCGCGACGACGCCCCGAGTCGCGGCAGGAATCGCCGCGCCGGGGGAGAACGCTGTGGCATGAGGTTGCTTGTGTTCGACGATCCCCAGCTCGACGACCGCTACGAGTGGCTGCTCGAGGACGGCGGCAACGTCCACGTGGCGATGCGCGCGCTGGCGCGCCAGGCCTACCGGCGCAACCGGCGGCACCTGCCGGACGTGAGCCTGACCGACCGCCTGCGCGCGCACGGCTCGGTCGACGCGCGCCCGTACTCGCCGCCCGCCGAGCCGCTCGTGCACGGCTGAAGCCGCGCGGGCCGGCGGCGCCGCCCCGGCCCGACGGTCCCGGGTGATCCATGGGCGCCGTCCCGCTGCGCCGCAACCGGGACTTCGCCCTCCTGCAGGGCGGGCAGCTGCTGTCCGCGCTGGGCAGCGAATCCGCGGCGATCGCGTACCCGCTGCTCGTGCTCGCCGTGACGGGATCACCCGCGATGGCCGGCGTCGTGTCCTTCGCGCGCGTGCTCCCGTTCGCGCTCTTCGGCCTCCTCGCGGGCGTGGCGGCCGACCGCTACGACCGGCGGGCGCTGATGCTCGCCGCCGACGCCGTCAAGGCGGTCGCGGTCGCCGCGCTGGCCGTCGTCATCGCGCTCGGGGAGGTGGCAATCTGGCAGATCGCCGCGGTGGCGTTCGTCCAGGGCGCCGCCTCGGCCGTCACCATGCCGGCCGCCGCCGGCGCGCTGCGCTCCGTCGTGCCGCCCGGCCAGCTGCACGCCGCGGCGGGCGTGCAGCAATCGCGGCTGGCCGCGGCGCTCATCGCCGGCCCGCCGATCGGCGGCGCGCTGTTCGGCGTCGGCCGCGCGGTCCCGTTCGTGGCCGACGCGGTGTCCTACGCGTTCTCCGTCGTCTCCCTGCTGCTCATGCGCACGCCGTTCCAGCACGAGCGGCCCGTCGAGCGCGCGCCGCTGCGCGCGCGCGTCGCCGAGGGGTTCCGCTTCCTCTGGCGCCAGCCGTTCATCCGGACGACGACGTTCGTCTACGGGCTGGGCAACTTCATCATCCCCGCGCTCCTGTTCGCCGTCGTCGTCGTCGGCGAGCGCCAAGGGCTGACGGGCGGCCGGATCGGGGTGCTGCTCGCCGCGACCGGCGTCTGCGTGCTCGCCGGCTCGCTCGCCTCCCCGCTGTTCCGGCGCCGGCTGTCCGCGCGGGCGATCCTCCTGCTCGAGCTGTGGGCGTGGCCGGCCGCCGCGCTCTTCGTCGCGTTCCCGGACGTCCACGTGCTCGTCGCGGCGATCCTGCCCGCGCTGTTCGCCGCGCCGATCACGGACTCGGTCGTCATCGGCTCCCGCCTCGCCATCACGCCCGACCGGCTCGTCGGGCGCGTGGAGAGCGTCCGCAGCACGCTCGCGCTGTCGATCACGCCGTTCGGGCCGCTCGCCGCGGGCGTGCTGCTGAGCGCCGTCTCCGCGAGCGCGACGGTCGCCGTGTTCGCGCTGCTCAGCCTCGGGCTCGCGGTGTGGGGGACGGCGAGCGCCGCGCTCCGCGAGCCGCCGCTGCCGGAGGAGGCCG
>DATMVH010000423.1:0-4277 GCA_035563395.1 Solirubrobacteraceae bacterium | reverse complement strand
TGCCGCCGGACACCGCGACGCTGCGCGCGATCGCGCAGCGCTCGGGCGGCCAGGCGTTCACGGCGGGCGAGGCCGGCGCGCTGAGCGCCGTCTACGAGCGGCTCGGCTCGCAGGTCGCGACGCGGCAGGAGCAGCGCGAGGTGACCGGCGCGTTCGCCGGCGGGGCGCTGGTGCTGCTGCTCCTCGGCGGCGGCCTCTCGCTGCGGTGGTTTCGCAGGCTCCTTTGAGCTGGGCTTGAAGACCGGTGGCTTGACTGTCGCGCCATGTCTGCCGCCGGTCTTCGCCGTGCGGGCTTCGCCGCCACCGTGGCCGTCGCCCTGCTCATGCTCGCCTCCGCCCTGCACGGGATGACCCGCGTGGACACGACGCTCGAGATCGCCTCGGCCGCACCGCCGGAGCGGCAGATCCTCGTGGTCGACGAGCGCGAGCGGTGGACCGGCCGCGGCGGCGCGCACGACTGCCGCGAGCCGCGCCCGCGGATCTGACGCGCCGGTCAGGCCGCCAGCGCCTCTTCGACCGACGCGTGGGTCGGGTGCGCGCGGTCGAGGCTCGTGAGCCGGAGCATCCGGGTGACCGGCGAGCCCTCCGCGACGACGAGATGCAGCTTCTGCTGGCGTGACCGCAGCTCCTCGCCGATGGCGAAGAGCAGGTTGATCCCCGCGCTGTCGAGGTAGCTCGTCGCGGCGAGGTCCACGACGAGCCGCATCGCGCGGTTGGTCATCAAGCCGCGAAGGCGGGCGGCGACGTCGGCGACGTTGGCCGCGTCGACCTCGCCCTCGATCCGCGCGACCGGGACGTCCCCGTGCCAGTCCTCCCGCACGGTGACCAGGGAGGTCATGCGGCCACCGCCCGTTTGAGCGCCCGGCGCATGACGATCGTCGTGCCCGCGCCGCCCTGCTCGACCTCGACGCTGTCCATGAGCGCCTGCATCATCGGCAGGCCGCGTCCGCGATGCTCGCCGCGCGCGGGGCGCCACTGCCCGTGATCGCGAACGGCGATCGTGACCTCGCCCGCGTCGTACGTCGCGTCGACGTCGAAGGCCGCGGGACCCGGTGCGTAGGCGTGCTCGACGGCGTTCGCGGACGCCTCCTGGACCGCCACCGTGATGTCGTACGCCTCGTCCGGCCCGGCTCCGCGCCGCGCGAGCCAGCGGCGCAGCAGGTGCCGCAGGCCCGCGAGCGCCTCGGGGTCGGCGGGCCAGCTCGTGTGCAGCCGGTCGGACAGCTCGTTGAGGCGCACGACGAGGATGGCGAGGTCGTCCGCGGGCGGGACCTGCGTGACCTCGCCGCCGGCCACCGCGTCGCACAGGGTCTCCGTGCCGGGCCGGCGGGCGGCGAGCGCGCGGAGGCGCTCGAGGCCGTCGTCGAGCGACTCGCCGCGGACCTCGACGGCCCCGTCCGTGGCGAGCACGAGCGTCGCGCCCGCCGGCACCTCGATGCGGTGCTCGCCGTACGCGGCCGTGCGCGAGACGCCGAGCGGCGGATCGCCCTCCACCGGGGCGAAGCTCGCCGTCCCGTCCGCGTGCACGACGAGCGGCGGGATATGCCCGGCGCTCACCGCGGTCGCCGACTCGCTCTCCGGGTCGAGCACGAGGTAGGCCACCGTCGTCATCGTGCCCGGGCTCAGCGACGGCAGGAGCCGGTTCATTCGCTCGAGCACCGAGCCCGGCTCGTTGCCGTCGAGCGCGTACGCGCGCAGCGCCGTGCGGAGCTGCGCCATCAGCGTGGCGGCCTCCACGCCATGGCCCATCACGTCGCCGACGACGAGGGCGAGCCGGCCGCGGCCGAGCGGGAAGACGTCGTACCAGTCGCCGCCGATCGTGGTGCCGACCGCGGCGGGCAGGTAGCGCGCGGCGAGCTCGAGGCCCGGCACGTTCGGAAGCGGCGGGATGAGCGTGTGCTGGATCGCCTCGATGACGCGCCGCTGCTCGAACATGCGAGTGTGCTCGATCGCGACGGCGGCGCGCTCCGCGGCGAGCTGGAGCAGGTCGCGGTCGCCCTCCGTGAACAATCGCGGCGTGAGGCTCCCCACGTGCAGGACCCCGAGCACCGTGTCCTCCGCCATCAACGGGACGCCGAGCAGCGACCGGATCCCCTTCTGGCGCAGGATCGGGTTCAACACGTCGGCGTGATCGACGTCCTCGATCGTGATCGGCCGCCGCTCCGCCGCGATCCGCCCCGCGAACCCCCGCCCCAGCGGGATCCGGACCCCGGCCTCCACCTCCTCCTCGATCCCCTTCGCCGCCGTCGCCACCAGCACGCCCGCCGCCTCGTCGAGCATCAGGAACGCCGCCGTGTCCGAACGCAGGATCTCCGAGATCCGCTCCAGCAGCTCCACCAGCAGCTCGTCCACCGACAACGACCCGAGCGCCGCGTCGGACACGCGCTGCAGCGCCGTGAGGCGCGCGGCGGCCGCCTGCGCCTCCGCCCTGGCGACGCGCTCGGCGTCATAGAGGCGCGCGTGCCGGATGGCGAGCGCGGCGCGCTCCCCGGCGAGCTGGAGCAGGTCGCGGTCGCCCTCCGTGAAGCGCCGCGGCGTCAGCGTCCCCACATGAAGCACGCCGAGCACCGTGTCCTCCGCCATCAACGGGACGCCGAGCAGCGACCGGATCCCCTTCTGGCGCAGGATCGGGTTGAAGATTTCGGCGTGATCGACGTCCTCGATGATGATCGGCCGCCGCTCCGCCGCGATCCGGCCCGCGAACCCCCGCCCCAGCGGGATCCGGACCCCGGCCTCCACCTCCTCCTCGATCCCCTTCGCCGCCGTCGCCACCAGCACGCCCGCCGCCTCGTCCAGCATCAGGAACGCCGCCGTGTCCGAATGCAGGATCTCCGAGATCCGCTCGAGCAGCTCCACCAGCAACTCGTCCAGCGACAACGACCCGAGCGCCGCATCGGAGACGCGGAGGAGGGCCTCCATCGCCTGCGAAGGAAACGGCCGAGCGGGATCCGAGGTCACGACGGGCGATGATAGGCGTGTGCCGCCGCGCCGCGCGGCCAAGCGAACCAGCGTGCATGGATGCGCCGGACCGCCGCCAGCGCATCCCGCACGCGGTCGTCGGCCGGGGCGCGCGCCGCGCGCACCGTGGCGTCGTCGTCGACCGCGGCGAGCACGCCGCCCGCGCGGAGCGTCGCCGCCCCACACGTGGCCGGCGTCACGGGCGCGTACTCGCCGTCGCACGGGGCGCCCGCGCCAGCCGCGCGCAGGCGCGCGAGGTACTCGCCGCTGTGCACGGCGAGCAGGACGGACTCCGGCGCGGGGCCGGCCGGGATGCGCTCGAGCCGGCCCGCGAGCGCGCTGCGCTCGACGAGCTCGTGCGCCTGTCCGGTCAGCACCGCCTGCGCGACGTCGGCGGTGCCGAGCGCGAACGGCCGGCCGGCGATCTCGAGCGACGCCACCGGCTGCTCGTGGGCGAGCACGCGCGGGTCGAACGCGTAGCCGGTCGGCACGGGACGCACGCTCCCGGCGCCGCACGCTAGAACTCGCGCCATGCGCGACGCGAGCGAGTTGCGCGCCGCCCTCCGCGGCGCGCCGATGGTCGGGATCTGGGCGAACGTGCCGTCGCCGCTGACGGCGGAGGCGGCGGCCGCCGCGGGCGCGGACTACGTCGTCGTCGACCAGCAGCACGGCGCCGTCGACCCGACCGCGATGCTGGCCATGCTGCAGGCGATCGCGCTGGGCGGCGCGGCGCCGCTCGTGCGCGTCTCGGCGAACGACCCGTGGGTGATCGGCAACGCGCTGGACCTGGGCGCGCTGGGCGTGATCGTGCCCATGGTGGAAAGCGCGGCCGAGGCGGCCGCCGCGGTGGCGGCGTCCCGGTACGCGCCGGCGGGGCGGCGGTCGATCGGCGTCGTCCGCGGAGCGTCCCCGGGCGCGGAGCCCGCCGATCCGGTCTGCCTCGTGATGGTGGAGACGCGCGCCGGCCTCGAGGCGGTGGAGGGCATCGCCGCCACGGACGGGCTCGACGGCATCTACATCGGCCCGTCCGACCTCTCGCTCAGCCTCGGCCTCACCCCGACGCGGCTGCTCGAGCACCCGCCGGTGCTCGACGCGATCGACCGCGTGCGCGAGGTCTGCGCGGCGAGCGGCCGGTTGTGCGGGCTGCACTGCCTCGCCGCCGAGGACGTCCCGCGCCACGCGCCGGCCGGCTTCTCCATGCTCACCCTCGGCGCGGACCTGCAGTACCTGCGCGACGCGCTCGCGGCGGCGGTCGCCACGGCGCGCGGCGCGTGACCTCCCTCGCCACCGCCGCCGGGCGCCGTGGCGCCGCCTCGGCG
>DATMVH010000422.1:0-6878 GCA_035563395.1 Solirubrobacteraceae bacterium | reverse complement strand
TCGCGGTCGAAGGCGCGCTCGGCGTCGATCGAATCGGAACCCGTCAGCAGCATGCTCGTCTCCTGGGACGTCGGGAGCAGCGGCGAGATTCCATGGTGGACTGCGACGCGCGCTCCCACATCGGGCATCCGGAGCGACCTTCGCGCGCACGGCCTTACCGCGCCGCCGGGCGTCCTTAGCCGGCGGGAACGCTCGCGCAGGCTAGGCGCCGAGGCCCTTGAGCTCGCGCCAGCGCATGCGCGCGCGGATCACGAGCCGCGTGATCTCGCCCAGCTCGTCGCCCTGCTCGACGAACGAGGGAACGGTGAAGCTGACCTCCTCGCCGTTCTCCTCGCGCACGATCGTGATCCGGTGCTCGCCGGTGGCGTCGTCGCGCTCGAACGGGAGGTAGAGCCAGCCCTCGCCCCCGTCACCGCCGACCGGCGTCCGGCCGCGGTCGTCGACGGGGCTGTGCGCGGGATCGGTGGGATCGTCGCTGTGCATGGGCTCAGTTGCCCGGCGGTCCGGCATCCGGCGCGTCCTCCTCGATCGGCGGCGGCAGCTCCCCGCGGTCGTTCTGCACGAACTGGAACCCGAAGCGGCCCTTGACGCAGAGGTTGCCGCGGGTGACCGGATGGTCTAGCGGCGAGGTGACCTTGACGATCGTGTTGTCCTGCTCGTGCAGCACGAGGTTGCAGCCCACGCCGCAGTACGTGCAGATGGTCTGCGTCCGCGTCTGGCGCTCGGGCTCCCACGTGCCCTCGTCGCGCATGTCGAACTCGCTCTTGAAGATCAGCGCGCCGGTCGGGCACACCGCGATGCAGTTGCCGCAGTACACGCACGCGGAGTCCGGCAGCGGGTTGGCGAACTCCGTCGCGATGCGGGCGTCGAACCCGCGCCCGGCGACGGCGATCGCGAACGTGTTCTGCCAGTCGCTCCCGCAGCCCTCGACGCACTTGTAACAGAGGATGCACTTGGCGTAGTCGCGCACGTAGAGCTCGTTGTCGACCTTCGGCGGCTGGTGGACGGTGGCAGCGTGCTGCCCGTCCGGCGTCTCGTGGCGCCCCGCACGCAGCCGGTCGCGCTCGCCGGCCTCGAACGGCGGCGCCGGCGGGCCGTAGCGGCCGGGGTCGGCCCCGTACTCCTCGATCCAGCGGTCGACGTTCGGCATGATCGAGAGGTCGACGGAGGACGCGAGGAACTCGAGCACCATCTTGCGGCTGAGCTTCACGCGATCCGAGTGCGTCTCGACCTCCATGCCCTCCTCGACCTTGCGCGCGCAGGACGGCACGAGCGTGCGGGCGCCCTTCACCTCGCACACGCACACGCGGCAGGCGTTGACCGGCGTCAGCGTGCGCTCCCAGCACATCGTCGGGATCTCCGGGCCGCCCACCCGCCGGTTGACGTCGAGGATCGTCTCGTCCTCCGTCGCCCGCACCGTCTCGCCGTTGAGCCGGAGCTCGACGGTCCGGGGCGGTGCGCCGGTCCGTGTCCTGCTCATCGCCGACCCCCTGTCTCGAAGACGTCGAGCTTGCGCAGCGCCGACTCGATCGCGTCGGCGGCGGTCTGGCCGAGACCGCAGATCGACGCGTCGCGCATCGACTGCGTGATCTCGCCCAGCAGCGCGTACTCCTGCTCCACCGAGCCCCTCGGCCGGCCGTCCACGAGCCGGGCGAGCGCCTCCTCCTGGCGCACGGTGCCGACGCGGCACGGGACGCACTGCCCGCAGGACTCGTCGCGGAAGAACGCCGCCAGCCGCATCAGGATCGCCGGCAGGTCGACCGTGTCGTCGACCACCATCACCACGCCGGAGCCCATGCTGACGCCGGCCCGGCGGGTGGCCTCGAAGGACATCTCGACGTCGAGCTCGTCGGGCGTGACGAACCGGCCGGCGGCGCCGCCGAGCATGATCGTCCGCAGCGGCCGGCCGTCCTTCACGCCGCCGGCCAGCTCGAGCACCTCGCGCAGCGTGATGCCGAACGGCGCCTCGTAGATGCCGGGCCGCTCCACCCGGCCCGAGAGGCAGAACAGGCGCGTGCCGGTCGAGCCCTCCGTGCCGATCTCGGCGTACCGGAGGCCGCCTTCCATGAGGATGCCGGGCACGTTGACCAGCGTCTCGACGTTGTTGATCACGGTCGGCTTGTCGAACAGGCCCTCGTCCACAGGGAACGGCGGCTTGTTGCGCGGCTCGCCGCGATAGCCCTCGATCGAGTTGAAGAGCGCGGTCTCCTCGCCGCAGATGTACGCGCCCGCGCCCTTGCGCAGCTCGATGTCGAACGCGATTCCCTGGCCGAGGATGTCCTGGCCCAGGAAGCCGCGCGAGCGGGCGACGGTGATGGCGTTCACCAGCCGGTCCCAGCACAGCGGGTACTCCCCGCGCAGATACAGATAGCCGCGCTCGCAGCCGGTGGCGATGCCCGCGATGGCCATCGCCTCGACGATGAAGAAGGGATCGTTCTCGAGGATCACCCGGTCCTTGAACGTCCCGGGCTCCGACTCGTCGGCGTTGCAGATGAGGTAGTGCGGGCGCTTGGCGTTGCGCGCCACCGCCTCCCACTTGCGCCCGGTCGGGAACGCGGCGCCGCCGCGGCCCATCAGCCGCGAGGCCGAGACCTCGCGCAGCACCCAGTCGGGCCCCATCTCGACCGCGGCGCGCAGCGCCTGCCAGCCGTCGTGGGCGCGGTAGCTGTCGATGCTGTCGGGGTCGACGACGCCGACGCGCTTGAGCAGCCGCAGCGACGGATCGCCCTGCTGGGGGACGAGCGGGGCGGGCGCGGGCGGCGGGGCGCCGCCGGCGAGCATGCCCGCGATGTCCTGCGCCGTCACGTTCCCCACGGAGGCCTCGCGGGGGTCCTCCCCGGCCACCGTCAGCATCGCCGCCGGCGCGTGCTCGCACATGCCCAGGCACGGGCTCTCGTGCCACACGGCCTGCCCGTTCCCCGGGTGCGCGCCCTCGGGCCCCACCGTCCGCTCGAGCTCCGCGACCAGCTGCTGCGAGCCGCGGCAGATGCAGGCGACGTCCGTGCACACGTGCGCCACCACGGGCGGCTGCGGGTCCAGCGAGAACAGCGCGTAGAACGAGGCCACGCCGTAGGCCTCGGCCGGCGGGATCGTGAGCCGCCGGCAGACGTAGTTCAGCGCGCCGCGGCTGATCCATCCGACGCGGGCCTGGAGGGCGTGCAGCGTGGGCAGCAGCAGATGCCGCCGTGCCCGCGCCGCGTGGCCGCCGCGAGCCACGCGGCGGTCGCGCTCGGACGCCTGGAGGCTTCCCTCCCAGCTCGTGCCGGGCGGGCCGAGCACCGCGTCGACCGCCTCGCGCTCCGCCGCCGAGGGAAGCTCGTTCTGGATGACGATGTCCATCAGGTGACCGGCTGCTGCGCGGACAGGCCCGCGGCCGCCACCTCCTCCGCCTCGTCGTCGCCGTCGCCGATGCGGTCGACGCGGATGGCGGTGGCCTTGAACTCCGCGGTGCCGGACTTCGGGTCCGTCGCATTGATCGTCAGGACGTTGGTCTCCACCTCGTCGGGGAAGTGCAGCGTCATGAACGCCAGCCCCGGGCGGAGCGACGGCTCGATCCGCACCGGCGCGATCACGCTGCCGCGCGCCGACGAGACGCGCACGCGCTCCCCGTTGGACACGCCGAGCTGGTCCGCGTCGGCGCTCGACAGCTCGATCTCCTCGCCGCGCCGCAGCGGCGACGTGTAGCCGCCGCTCTGCACGCCGGTGTTGAACGAGTCGAGCCGGCGGCCCGTCGTGAGGCGCAGCGGGAACTCGTCCGACAGGGCCTCCGTGGGCGGCGAGTCCTCGACGGCGTGGAACACGGCCGGCGGGCCCTCGCGCGGCTCCTTCCAGAGCCGCCCGTGCAGGAACGTCGGCTCGAGCGTGTCCTCGGAGTAGCACGGCCACTGGATCCCGCCGAGCTCCTCGAGCCGCCGGTAGCTCATGCCGGCGTGGTTGGGGGCGAGCGAGCGCAGCTCGTTCCACACGTCCTCGGTGGAGCCGTACTCCCAGGAGTGCCCGAGGCGCTTTGCGAGGTCCAGCATGATGCGGATGTCGTCGCGGGCGTTGCCCGGCGGCTTGAGCGCCGCGCGGACGCGCTGCACGCGCCGCTCGCTGTTGGTCACCGTGCCCTCAGCCTCGCACCAGCTCGCGGAGGCGGGCAGCACGACGTCGGCCAGCTCGGCGGTGGCCGTGCGGAAGATGTCCTGCACGACGAGGTGGTCGAGGCGCTCGAACAGATGCCGGACGTGGTGGGCGTCGGCGTCGGACTGGATCGGGTTCTCGCCGAGCACGAACATGGTCGTCAGCTCGCCGCGGTCGATCGCCTCGAACATCTCGCTCATGTGCCAGCCGTACTTGCGCTGGATCGTGCAACCCCAGGCCCGCTCGTACTTCGAGACGGCTTCGGGGTCCGTCTCGATGTCCTGGAAGCCCGGCAGGCGGTTCGGGATCGCGCCCATGTCGCCGCCGCCCTGCACGTTGTTCTGCCCGCGCAGCGGGTTCAGGCCGGAGCCGTAGCGCCCGACGTGGCCGGTCAGCAGCGCCAGGTTGATGAGCGCGAGGACGTTGTCGACCGCGTTGTGGTGCTCCGTGATCCCGAGCGTCCAGCAGATCTGCGCGCGATCGGCCCGCGCGTACGTGTGCGCGACCTCCCTGATCGCGTCCGCGGGCACGCCGGTGAGCGCCTCCGCCCGCTCGAGCGTGTACGGCTCGACCGCCGCCGCGAAGGCCTCGAAGCCCGACGTGCCGCGCCGGATGAACTCGCGGTTGTGCAAGCCGGCGTGGATGATCTCCCGCGCCATCCCGTTCGCGAGCGCCACGTCGCTGCCGACGTTGAGCCCGAGCCACGCGTCGGCCCACTGCGCCGACGTCGTCCGCCGCGGGTCGACCGCGTACATGCGCGCCCCGTCGTGGATCGCCTTCAACAGGTGGTGGAAGAAGATGGGGTGCGCCTCGCGGGCGTTGGAGCCCCAGAGCAGGATCACGTCCGTGTCCTGGATCTCCTGATATGAGCTGGTGCCGCCACCAGCGCCGAACACCGTCGCCAGACCGACGACGCTAGGTGCGTGTCAAGTTCGGTTGCACGAATCGATGTTGTTCGTGCCGATCGCCACGCGCGTGAACTTCTGCGCGATGAAGTTCACCTCGTTCGTCGCCTTGGAGCAGCTGAGCATGCCGTAGGTGTTGGGCCCCTTGGCGGCCACGGCCTCGCGGAAGCCCCCCGCCGCGCGGTCGAGCGCCTCGTCCCAGCTCGCCGTGCGCAGGACGCCGTTGTCACGGACCAGCGGCTCGGTCAGGCGGGCATACTTCATCGGCATGGCGTCCCTCTCTTGACGTCGCGTTCCGACGGGCGTCTAGCCTAACAATTCCCCGTCGCGGCCGGAGCACCCCGCCACCGGTCCCCACAGGCTCGATGACCGCCGCCCGACACCGTTCGCCCGAGCTCGCCGCCGGCATGTGGGCGACCGTCGTGCGCGACGGCGAGGAGGACGTCGTGGCCGTCGAGGAGCCGCTCGAGATCCGCGTCGACGGCGCGCCGCTCGCGGTGACCATGCGCACGCCCGGCCACGACGAGGAGCTCGCACTGGGCTTCCTGTTCACCGAGGGCCTGATCGACGCACCCCGCCGCGCCGGGCTGACCGAGGACCTGGCGGCCAACACGATCGAGGTCGAGGGACCGCTGTCCCGCGACGCGTCCGCTCGTCGCTTCTACACCACCTCGTCATGCGGCGTCTGCGGCAAGGGCGCGCTCGAGGAGGTCGCCGTGCACTCGGAGCCCGCGCCGCCGGGGCCCGCGATCGATCGCGCGCTGCTCGCGACGCTGCCCGACCGGCTGCGCCAGCCGACGTTCGAGCGCACCGGCGGCCTGCACGCCACGGGCCTGTTCGCGCCCGGCGGCGAGCTGCTGTGCGTCCGCGAGGACGTCGGGCGCCACAACGCGATGGACAAGGTCGTGGGCCGGGCGCTGCTCGACGGCGCGGTGCCGCTGCACGGGCGGATCCTGTGCGTCACCGGCCGGCTGTCGTTCGAGCTCGTCCAGAAGGCCGCCGTGGCCGGCGCGCCGGTGCTCGTCGGCGTGGGCGCGCCGAGCTCGCTCGCGGTGAGCGTGGCGGCCGATCGGGGGATGACGCTCGCCGGGTTCGCCCGCCGGGGAAGCGTCAACGTGTACACGGGCGCGGAGCGCGTGCGGGGATGACCGCGCTCGGCCGGCCGCGGCGAGGGAGCCGGCTCCGTCAGAGTCGTAGCAGCCGCGTGGCGGCGGCCTTCCAGGTGGCAATCGCCCGCGCGCCGGGCCTCAGGTGCATCGCGTGCACCGACGCATCGCTCAACTCGGCGGTGAGCGGCTGGGGGGCGGCGAGCCCGACCCGCACGCGGGTGCCGACCGGCGTGACGGACACGACCCGCACGGCGAGGTGGTTCTGGGCGGAGCCGATGCGCTCCGTTCCCGGCGGAGCGAGCGCGATCTCCCAGGGATAGACGCTGACGGCGACGGGACCGTCGCCGGGGTCCGTGCTGAACACGGTCCCGCCGCCGTCGAGCGTGACGTGCGTCAGGCCGTCGTCGCCCGGCCGGGCGTCGCCGGTCAGGACGACCGCTCCCGTGAAGTCGGCCACGAACGCCGACGCCGGGGCGGCCGCGAGCTCGGCGGCCGTTCCCTGCTGGATGACGCGACCGCCGTCGATGACCCCGACGCGCGTGCCGAGCACGGCTGCCTCCGTGAAGTCGTGCGTGACCAGCAGCGCGGGGACGCCGGTGTCGGCGAACACGGCGGCGAGCTCGCGGCCGGCTGCGGCGCGCAGGCGCGGGTCGAGCGCGGAGAGCGGCTCGTCCAGCAGGAGCGCGGCGGGACGCCGCGCCAGCGCGCGGGCGATGGCGACGCGCTGGCGCTCGCCGCCGGA
>DATMVH010000421.1:0-8159 GCA_035563395.1 Solirubrobacteraceae bacterium | reverse complement strand
CCCGCGGCGGTCCCCGCCGGCCGGCCGGAACAGACCTACGACGCCGCCCGCCGGCGCCCACCGCCCATCGTCCGCACCAGCGCGGCGACGACCCGCTCGCCCGCGCGCCCGTCCCCGTACAGCGCCGGCCGCGCCGACGGCGGCCGCCGTTCCAAGGCAGCGACCGCCCGCTCGGCGTCGAGGTCGACGAGCACGTTCCACCCCGCCTCGACCGTCTCCGTCCACTCGGTCGCCGACCGCAGCGTGATGCACGGCCGGCCGGCGAGGTAGGCCTCCTTCTGCACGCCGCCGGAGTCGGTCAGGACCGCCCGCGCGCCGTACAGCAGCGCCGTGAAGTCGAGGTAGCCGAGCGGCGGGGTGAGCACGACGCCGGGCGCGGCGGCGAGCCGGCCGAGCAGGCGCGCGGCGTCGAGGCGGGCGCGCGTCCGCGGGTGCAGCGGCAGCACCACGGCGTCCGGCAGCGCCTCCAGCAACTCGACCAGCCGCAGGAGCCGCGCGGGGTCGTCGACGTTCCCGGCCCGGTGCGCCGTGACCAGCACGTACTCGCCCGCAGCGAGGCCGAGCCGCTCGGCCACCTCGACCCGCCGGGCCGCCCGCGGGCCGAGCAGCCGCGCGACGTCGACCATGACGTCCCCGACGACCTCCACCGATCCCACCGCTCGCTCGCCGCGCAGGATCGCCGCCGGCGCCTCGGACGAGCACAGCAGCAGGTCGCTCGCGTGGTCGGTGAGCACCCGGTTGAGCTCCTCGGGCATCGTGCGGTCGTACGAGCGCATCCCCGCCTCGACATGGGCGACCGGGACGCCCGCCTGCGCGCCGGCCAGCGCGCCCGCCAGCGTCGAGTTCGTGTCGCCGTAGACCAGCACCGCGTCCGGCCGCTCGACGGCCACGAGCGGCTCCAGCGCCGCGAGCATCCGCGCCGTCTGCGCGGTGTTCGAGCCCCCGCCGAGCTCCAGGTGGTGCTCCGGCCGCGGCAGTCCCAGTTCCTCGAAGAAGACCTGCGAGAGGGCGGCGTCGTAGTGCTGGCCAGTATGGACGAGCACCTCGGTCGCGACATCGCGCAGCCGGTGGGACACCGCCGCCGCCTTGATGAACTGCGGCCGGTTCCCGATGACCGTCAGGACCCGCACGTTAATGGGCGCCCACGAGGGGGAACTGAGGCGCCATGGTCACCCCGATCGGCCTCGCGCGCTGGACGGTGACCGGGATGCTGTCCGCGTCCCGGCACCTCGTCTGGTACGTCGCCTGGCAGGCCGGCACGGCGCAGGCGCGCGACGCGGTCAGGCCGCCGTCCGCTCCGCAGCGAGCTCGCGTACGACGCGCTGCGTGAACGCGTCGTGAGCGGCCCGGGTGATCGGGCCCGGGGCGGCCGGCAGCTCGATCTCGTCCACGACCGCGATCGGCATGACCTCGCGCACGGATGACGCGATGAACGCCTCCTCCGCCGCCGCGACGTCGTCGAGCGTGCACGGCTCCTCCCGGACCGCGAGCTCGTCGAGCAGCCGGCGGCGGGTGATCGAGTCGAGGATGCCGTCGGCCAGCGGCGGCGTGCGCAGCACGTCGCCGGCGGCCCAGAAGAACGTCCACGTCGGACCTTCCAGCACGCGCCCGTGCGGGGTGACGAGGAGCGCCTCGTCGAAGCCCGCCTCCTTGGCGAGGCGGCCCGCCAGCATGTTCGCCCCGTAGGACAGGGTCTTGAGCCCGTTCAGGACGCGTGTGGGCGCGTAGGTCACGGTCATCACCCGCGCCGCGTCCGGCCGGTCGGGCAGCCGCTCGACCAGCGCGATGCGCCGCCCGCCGCGCGTGACCACGAGCCGCAGCAGCACCTCCTGCTCCCCCGCCTCGGCGAGGAGGGCGAGGGCCTCGGCGTCGAGCGCCTCGAGGTCGGCTTGGAGCCGGAGGCCGTCGCAGGTTCGCGCCAGCCGGTCGAGATGGTCCCGCCACGCGAACGGCTGCCCGCCGTAGACGCGCACCACCTCGAAGCCGCCGTCGCCGCGCAGCAGCCCCTCGTCGGTCACGGGGATGCGTGCCTCCTCCACGGGAGTCACGACGCCGTCGACACTGGCCATCAACATGACCCGCGAGCCTAGCGGGCGCCGCCTCGGGCGGCGCTACCGTGGACGGTCCCGTGCGCCTCGTGGAGCCAGCCCACAACGTCGAGCTCCGCACGGATCGCCACGGGCACCGCGCCGTCGTCTTCGCCTTCCCGTACCGCGCCGACATGGTCGACGCGGTGCGGGCGATCCCGGGGCGCCGGTTCGACTGGGAGGCGAAGGAGTGGTGGGCGCCGCAGGCCGACGCGACGGCGCCGTACGTCAAGGGCGTGCTCGAGCGCTACGGGGAGCTGCGGGCCGCGCCCGAGGTGACCGAGTGGCTGGCCGAGGCGACGTCCGGCTGGGTGGGCCGGGTAAGCGCGACGAGGCTGGCCGGCCGGGGCGCGTTCGTGCTCGAGACGATCGCGGGCGAGCTTCCCGACGACCTCGCCGCCGTCGCGCAGGAGCGCGGCGGCAGGCTCTGGCTGCCCTTCTCCGCGACCACCGCGGAGGGGCTGCTCGAGCTGCGCGGCTCGCGCATGGACCACCGCGCGCTGCGCTGCGCGACGCGCCTGCAGGTCGGGCAGGATCCGGCGCCGGCCACGCTTTCGCTCACGGAGAGCGTCGGCGAGCCGCGCTTCAGCCTCGACGTCAACTGGGACCCCGAGACGGTCCCCGCGTTCCTCGCCCTGCCCGCCGCCGAGGCGCACGGGCGCTCCGTCCCCGTCGATCCCTACCTGCTCGAGCCGCTGGAGCACTACCTGCGCCGGTTCGGGGTGGAGGTCGCCCCCGCGGCCGCCGACGTGCTCGAGCGCCTCCGGGCGGAGCACGACGCCGCCACCGACGACGTCCGCGCGTCACGCGCCCACGACGCCCCGCCGCTCGCCGCGGAGCGCGTCCTCGGGGGGGAGCTGCGGCCGTTCCAGCGCGCGGGCGTCGCGTACGTCTTGCGCTCCCGGCGCACGTTCCTGGCCGACGAGCAGGGGCTCGGCAAGACCGTCCAGGCCCTCGCGGCGCTGGAGGAGGACGGCGCGTACCCGGCCGTCGTGGTTTGCCCCGCGAGCCTCAAGCTCAACTGGCAGCGGGAGACCGAGCGCTGGCTGCCGCACCGCTCCGTCGCCGTCGTGTCCGGCACCGGCACCGTCGCGCCCAAGGCGGACATCACGGTGATCAATTACGAGGTCCTCCACGGGCATCGCACGCGTCTCGCGCTGCGGCGACCGAAGGCGCTCGTCCTCGACGAGTCGCACTACGTAAAGAACCCGCGCGCGAAGCGCACGGTCGCCGTCCGCCGGCTCGCCGAGCGGCTCGCGCCCGACGCGCTGTGCCTCGCCCTCACCGGCACACCGGTGATGAACCACCCGGACGAGCTGATCGCGCAGCTGCGCATCCTCGGCCGGCTCGAGCAGTTCGGCTCCGGCGCGCGGTTCTCCCGTCGCTTCCAGGGCGCGGGCGCCGAGGAGCGGATCCACTGGCACCTGCGCCGCACGTGCTTCGTCCGCCGCTCGAAGGCCGACGTCCTCCCGCAGCTGCCGGCCAAGCGCCAGGTCGCCGTTGCCGTCGCCCTCGCGAACGAGCGCGAGTACCGGCAGGCGGAGGACGACGTCATCGCCTGGCTGCGCGAGCAGCCGCTCGACCTGCGCGAGCTCGAGGCGAAGGTCGCGGCGGCCAAGCGCGCCGAGCGGCTGGCGCAGCTCAACACGCTGCGCCGCCTCGCCGCGCGCGGCAAGAGCGCGGCGGCGATGACCTGGATCGAGGACTTCCTCGCGTCGGACGAGCCGCTCGTCGTCTTCGCCGGCCACCGGGAGGTGCAGGACCTGCTCCTCGAGCGCTTCCCGGACGCGCTCCACCTGCTCGGGCGCGACACGATCGGCGCCCGCGAGGATGCGGTCCGCGCCTTCCAGGCCGGCGAGGGCCAGCTGCTCGTGTGCGCGACCCGCGTCGCCGGGCAGGGCATCACGCTCACGCGCGCGTCCAACGTCGCGTTCCTCGACCTGGAGTGGACGCCCGCGACGCACGACCAGGCCGAGGACCGCTGCCACCGGATCGGGCAGCGGGACGCGGTGACGGCGTGGTACCTGCTGGCGGCCAAGACGATCGACGAGACGATGCTCGACCTGATCGAGGCCAAGCGCCGCGTCGTGGGCGCGGTCACCGACGGGCGGCGCGAGGAGGACGCGACGCTGATCGAAGGCGTCGTGCGGGCGCTGCGCGGACGCCCCGTCCGCCATCTGCGCGCCGTGTCCTAGTGAGGTGATTCGTTGATTCGCGTGCAGTAGGCGGCGATGGATTCGAGGATCTGGTCGGCGGTCTTGGTCCAGACGTACTAGAGAAGCTTGCGCTGCTCCGCGGCGAGGAAGCGCTCGAGCGCGGTCACGGCGGAGCGTGGCGGCTCCTCGAAGCTGACCGCGTACCGCTCCTCGGTCTCGTGGCGCCGGACGACGGCGGGCAGCTCCACGGCCGCGTCGTCGAGCTGCAGCGTCACGGTCACCCGCTCGGCGGGCTCCAGGGCGGGCGCGCCGCGCAGCAGGACCCCGGTCGGCGAGAGGTCGACGGTGACGATCGGCGACGCCTCGCCGCTTGCTCGCCGCAACTCGCCGTCCACGCGGACCGGCACGCGGAACGCCTCCCGCCGCTGGTCGGCGCGCTGCTGCTCGTGCGGCACGAACACGGCCTCGGTCCCGCTCGCGGAGAGCTCGCCGGCAAGCACGACGACGCCGCGCGGCGTCGAGTACAGGAGCTCGGCGCGACCGGCGGGCACCGGCTCGCGCGCGACGAGCTCGATGCGCTCGTCCGCGACGGCGAGGACGTCGGCGAGCGGCGACGCCTCGCCGGCGAGGACGCGAACCGGGCGACCGACGGCGGGAGGGATGAAGGACACGGGCATCGAGCGTCTGCGCCCATGATGGCGCCGGGGATCCGGTCGGTGCCGCGTGACGGGGCGCGGCACGCCGGCGGCCGGTACGGTCCCCCGACGTGATCGCCCGGCACCCGAGAGCGTGAGCGCCCGCCCGCGCGACGCCGCGCGGTCGCGCGCCGCGATCCTCGAGGCCGCCGAGGCGCTCTTCGCCGAGCGCGGCTTCCGGGCCACCACGTTGGCCGACATCGCGGCCGCCGCCGGGCTCGCCCGCGCCACGCCGAGCTACTTCTTCGGGACGAAGGAGCGGCTCTACGAGCAGGTCCTCGTGGGCGTGCAGGCCGCACGCGAGGCCGCGTTACGCGACGCGTTCGCCCCCGTGCGGGCGTGGGCGGCGGAGCCCGGCGCCGACCGCACGGCGCTCCGCGCGGCGTTCGCGGCGGCCGTCGCCGGCTACTTCGCGTTCCTCGACGCCCATCCGGCCTTCGCCCGGCTCATCGGCTGGGAGGCGCAGGCCGGCGCGGAGCGGCTGCAGGCCGTCGCGACGCACGGCACCGCCGTGACGGACGCGCTTCGCGCCCTGCATGCGGTGCGGGAGGAGCGCGGCCTCGCGGACTTCGATCCGGCGCTCGCCTCCGTCGCCCTCGTGAGCCTCTGCTTCCTCCCGATCGCCCATGCCGCCACGTTCCGCGCGGGGGGCGGCATCGACACCGGCGCCCGGGCGTTCCGCGGCGCGTACGCCGACGTCGTCGTCGACGCCGCGATGGGCATCGTAACTGGCTGACCGTTCAGTTAGGATGCGGCCGTGGCCCCGCCGCTCATCGGTGTCTCGTCCGGTTTCACGGACTACGGCGACTATCTCGGGCTCGCGTACGCGCGCCCGCTGACCGGCGCCGGCGCGCTGCCGGTCGTCGTGCCGTATCTCGAGCGCGCCGAGGACCGGCTCCGCCTCCTCGCGCGCCTCGACGGGCTCGTCCTCGGCTTCGGCCGCGACCTCGAGCCGCACCGCTACGGCGCCCCGCCGCATCCCTCGTCGACGCCCCATTCGCCGCACCGCGACGAGGTCGAGCTGGCGCTCGCCGGCGAGGCGCTCGCGGCCGGCGTCCCGGTGCTCGGGATCTGCCGCGGGATGCAGGTGCTCAACGTCGCGCTCGGCGGCACGCTGCATCCCGACCACAGCGTGCTTCCTCCGCCCGCGAACGCCCATCCGGGCGGCGACTGGGCGCGCTGGGACACCGTCGTGGCCGCCACGCTCGCGGCCACGCCGGCTCCCGCGCATCCGTCGCACGCGATCGAGATCGCGGCGGACGCCGCGCTGGCCGGCGCGCTCGGGCGCTCGGCGGTCGTGAACTCCTACCACCATCAGTCCCTCGCGCGGCTCGGCGCCGGGGTGCGGGCCGTCGCCCACGCGCCGGACGGCGTGATCGAGGCGATCGAAGTCCCCGGCGCGCCGGCGCTCGCGCTCGGCGTCCAGTGGGAGTTGCAGGAGGAATGGCAGGACGGCCGCCCGGGCGCAGCCGTGTTCGCCCTCCTGGTCGCGGCAGCGCGCAGCCGCAGCGGCGGCGGAACGGCGTACGGCTCGGCGATCGCCGCCGCCGCCGCGCCCGCGCGCGTCTAAGGGCTCACCGCGAGGAACAGGAAGGCGCCGAACAGCACGAGGTGGACGCCGCCCTCCTGCAGCGTGGCGCGCCCCGGCAGCACCGTGAGCGCGCTGACGACGACGGTGATGGCCAGCAGCACCATCTCCGTCGCGCCCAGCCCCAGCACCAGCGGGCCCTCGAGCCAGATCGAGGCGACGGCGATCACGGGGATCGTCAGGCCGATGCTCGCCATCGCGGAGCCGTAGGCGAGGTTGAAGCTGACCTGCACGCGGTCGCGCTGGGCGTTGCGGACGGCGGCGAGCGTCTCCGGCAGCAGCACGAGCAGGGCGATGACGACGCCGACCGCAGAGTGCGGCGCGCCGACCGCCTCGACGCCGTCCTCGATCGCGGGCGACTCGACCTTGGCGAGACCGACGACGGCCACGAGCGCCATGAGCAGCAGGCCGAGGCTGAGGAGCGCGTCGCGGTCGGACGGCGGGGCGGCGTGGACGTCGGGATCGTGCTCGGCAGCCTCGCCGCCCGGCAGGAAGTAGTCGCGGTGCCGGACCGTCTGCACGACGACGAACAAGGCGTAGAGGGCGAGCGCGGCGACGGCGGCGAAGGCGAGCTGCCCCGGCGAGAACTCGGGTCCCGGCCGGCTCGTCGTGAACGTCGGCAGGACGAGCGTGAGCGTGGCGATCGTCGCCACGGTGGCGAGCGCCGTGCCGGTGCCCTCGGCGTTGAACTCGGCGACGTGCCGGCGGAGCGCGCCGATCATCACGGAGATGCCGACGATCCCGTTGCAGGTGATCATCGCCGCGGCGAACACGGTGTCGCGGGCGAGGGTCGCGGTCTCGGACGAGTCTCCCGAGACCATCAGCGTGACGATCAGCCCGACCTCGATGACCGTCACGGCCACGGCGAGCACGAGCGAGCCGAACGGCTCTCCCACGCGGTGGGCGACCACTTCGGCATGGTGCACCGCGGCCAGCACCGCGCCCGCGAGGCACACGCCCACCGCGACCACGACGACGGTCGAGATGTCACGCCCCCACGTGGCGGCGAGCGTCACGAGGGCGAGCGCCGGCATCGCGGCGGTCCAGGACACGGCGGAGGAGCCTACGCGGGCGGCCATCCCGCCAGCCTGACGCCGCGAGCCAGAGGGTCAACGCGCGGACGCCCGTCGTCACGGCTCGACGAGGCCACGAGAGCGCGGGCGCGGCGGCGGGAAGGACCCTCTGGAGATGCTTCCGGCCTCGTCCTCCGCATGTCCGGCTTCGAGCTGCGCCTGACCGTCCCGGCCGCCTCGGCGGCGCCCGAGTCCACCGCTCCCGAGCGCGTGACGCTGTGGTCGTGCATCGGCTGCGGCGCGCGCGGGATGCCGGACGTCTGCACCGGCGCCTGCGACGACCGGCCGGTCGAGTACGTCCGCGCGATCGACCTCGACGCCGTGCTGGCCGCCGCGGGGCCGCCCGCGCAACTGGCCGAGGCGCTGCGCGACCTCGCCGCGGAGGTCGCCGGGGCCGCGCCCGCCGGGAACGAGTGCGAGCGCACGTGGCGCACGTGGCGCGACCGGGCGCGTGCCTTGCACGCCGCATGGCCCGAGACGCCACGGCTGGCGGAGGCGGAGCGCATCGCCGGCTGGTTCTGCGGCGCCTGCGGCCGCATCGAGTCGCCGCAGCCGTGCCT
>DATMVH010000420.1:0-5188 GCA_035563395.1 Solirubrobacteraceae bacterium | reverse complement strand
CGCCGCCGGGCGGGCGAGCTCGAAGTCGATCAGGCGCGGCCGGCGGCCCATGACGATGTTCGCGGGCTTGACGTCGAGGTGGACCCACCCGGCGGCGGCGACGTGCGCGAGCACGCGCGCGACCGCCTGCCCGAGCGACGCGACCAGCGCGTCGTCGAGCGGTGCGCGCGCGGCGATCGCGTCCTGCAGCGTGGGCCCGCGCACGTACTCGAGCAGGAGGTGCGGATGCGGGCCGTCGAGCACCGTGTCGAGATGCCGCGGCAGCCCCGGGTGCGCGAGGCGCTCGAGCGCGCGGCCCTCGTCGCGCAGGCCGAGCAGGGAATGCGGGTCCTCGACCAGGTGCGGCCGCGGCAGCTTCGCGACCGCCCGGGCGTGCCGCCCGTCGACCCGCACGAGGAACACCTCGTGCGCGCCTCCGCCGCCGAGGCGGCGCACGATCGATCGCCCTTGGGCGATCGCGTCCCGGGGCGCGAGCGTCCAGGCCGACCCGGCCGTCGCGCCGCGTCGCGCCGAGAGGGTCGCCGCCGCGATCATCGGCGGGATCGTCCACCGCGGGCCGGACGGCTTCGCGGTCAGCGGGCGGCGTAGCGCGAGTACGCGATGCCGCTCCGGAACGCCTTCGCCTCGAGCAGCCGCAGCGCCGGGCACTCGAAGCCGCCGGGAAACAGCCGGCGTCCGCGGCCCTGCACGACGGGATAGACGAAGAGCCGGTACTCGTCCACGAGCCCGGCCCGGATCAGGGCGTGGCAGAGCGTGATGCTGCCGGTGACGACGAGGTCCCGGCCCGGCGCCTCCTTCAGCGCTCCGACCTGCTCGACGGGGTCGCCCGACAGCACGGTGGAGTTCTGCCACCGCGGATCGGTCAGGGTCGACGACACGACGTACTTCTGCACGCGGTTGAGGTAGTCCGTGATCCCGGTGGTGTCGTCCGTCTGCTCGGGCCAGTAGCCGCGGAGGTCCTCGAACGTCCGGCGCCCGACGAGGAACCCGTCCGCCTCGCGGTCCTGGCGGTGCAGCTCGTCGAGCAGATCGCTGTTGTCGACGCCCGCCTGCCCCTGCGGGTCGAACCAGTCGCCGAGCATCTCGATCGCGCCGTCGAGGGTGATGTTCTGGGTGATCGCAAGCGTGCGCACGCCTGCCTCCTTGTCGTGGTGGTCACGAGCAAGGACGCGCCGCGCGGCGCGGACTCATCGGCGGCGCGTCGTGATGTCGACCTGCACGTCGGGCGTCGCGACCGCGACGCTGCCGTATATCGGTCAGCGGCCCTTGAAGCGCTTGACGAGCAGGTCGCCCTGGTCGGGCGTGACCCCCTCGAGCTCGAAGGCGAGGCGCACCGCGTTGAACACGGTCAGGTCCGCGCGGACGGGCCGGCCGGGGACGACCTCGCCCGAGACGGCGACGGCCGCGCGCGCGAGCGGCACGTCCTCGCTCCGGGCGATGACGTGCAGCAGCTCCACCCCGCAGGACGCCAGCGCGGCGAGGAACAGCTCCGCGGGCGTCAGCTCCTCGCCCGGGCACCCGTTGTGCACCGGGCCGTCGACCACGAAGTGGTGGTCGCGAGCGCTGCACAGGACGCGCCCGAACGTGTCCGTCGACCGCGCGCCGACGTCGTAGCGCCGCACCGTCGCCTCGCTCATGGCGCCAAGCGTACGTCGCCGGCGCGCGCGCCCGCAACGCCCGCGCGCTCAGCGATCCTCGCCGCGGCGCAGGCGCCCGACGATCGCGTCGATCCGGCGGCGCGCCTCGCCGTTGCTCGTGACGGCGACGTACGGGCCGCGCGCGGTCGCCGCCCACGGGACGAGCACGTCGAAGTCGAGCTCGCGGAGGCGCGCGAGGCTCTCGAGGTAGCTCGCGCGGTCGCTCGACCCGAGCACCGCGGCGACCCATTCGCCGTCGCGCAGGTAGATCGTGTCCCCGGTGAACAGGAAGCGGTGCTCGCCGCTGTCCCAGAGGTACGCGGTGGCGCCGGGCGTGTGGCCCGGGATCGGGATCACCTCGAGGTCGTCGTCGAGCGTGTGGCGCCGCGAGAACGTGGCGCGCACGGGCACGCCGGCGGGCACGGCGCCGCGGTCGGCCTCGTGCACGAACAGCGGCACGCCCGGTACGACGCCGCCGAACGCCGCCTCGTGGCTGTGATTGAGGTACGCGCGCGCGATCGGGCCGGCGTGCGCGAAGGTCTCGGCGTCGACCGTCGGCGCGCCGTACACGAGCACGTTGCCGGCGTCGCGGCGCAGCAGGAACGCGCGGATGTGCAGCGACGGCGCGAAGGGCAGCGCCGCGGGCGCCGAGGCGTGCAGCCCGCGGACGGGCGTCTCGCTGCGGGGGATCGCGGTGGTCATGCCCTCGTCTCCTCGGGCACTCCGTGCCGCGCGACCGCCCGGTCGTAGTTGATGCGCAGGAGGGCGATGACGTCGCGGACGTCGTCGTCGGTCTCGATCCGGCGGGCCGCCCATCCCTCCCTGCCCGGGAACACGGGGTGGTGGACGATCCGCCCCTGCGCGAACAGCTCGCGCCACACGTCCTTGGGGAAGCCGAAGTGGGCGGCGTGGTCTCCGTGCAGGTGGCCGAGCTCGCGGCGGCCGACGGTGAAGCCGTACTCGCCGCGCCGCCCGATGCCCGCCTCCACGCCGGGCCAGGACGTGACCTCGTCGGTGATCTGCCGGCTGGCTGTCATGGTTCGCTCCTTTCTCACCGGAGCCTATGACTTCAAGTGAACTTGAAGTCAAGCCGGGAGCGTGGCCGGCAGCCCGAACCAGCCGAACACGGCACCGTCGAAGGTGACGATGTCGGCCACCGCGCCGCCCTCGATGCGCAGGACGTCGAGCGCCAGCGGGGAGTAGTGGGGGTCGCCGGGGCGCCGTACGTAGCAGGCGACCGCGGGCTGGCGGTTCGCGTGCGTCACCACGCAGCGCATCGAGCCGAACATGCCGGTGCCGAAGCCGCCCTCGATCCAGCCGTCGACGACCGCGTCGCGGCCCTTCCAGACGCCCGGCTGCGGCGGCATGGAGAAGCGCACGTCGTCGCTGAGCAGGGTCTTCAGGGCCTGCGGGTTCGGCGTCTCGCTGTGCTCGACATAGCGGGCGAGGAGCTCGCGCTCGGCCGCCGTCGCGTCGCCGGACGCCCAGTCGGAGCGCTCCTCGGGGAGGTGCTCGCGCATCGCCGCGTGCGCGCGCTGGAGCGCGCTGTTGACCGCGGGGACGCTCGTCTCGAGCAGGCCGGCGGTCTCCTTCGCCGAGCAGCCGAGCACGTCGCGCAGGATCAGCACGGCGCGCTGGAGCGGCACGAGGCGCTGGATCGCCACGAGGAAGGCGAGCTCGATCGTCTCCTTGCGCACGACGGCCGCCTCGGGGTCCTCGCCCTCGGCGACGAGCTCGTCGAGCAGCTCGTCGGGATACGGCTGGAGCCACAGCACCTCGCCGGTCGCCGTGACGCTTCGCGGGCGCTTGTCCAGCGCGTCGAGGCAGGCGTTGGTGGCGATCTTGTAGAGCCAGGCGCGCAAGGAGGAGCGGCCGGCGAAGGAGTCGCGCGCGCGCCACGCGCGCAGGAACGTCTCCTGCACGAGGTCCTCGGACTCCTCGAAGGAGCCGAGCATCCGGTAGCAGTGGACGTGGAGCTCGCGACGGTGGCGCTCGACCCTGGCGGTGAACGCGTCGCGGTCCGAGGTGAGGGGCGTGCCGGTGGTCATGCACGTGTGACGGCGAGCGCGCGGAAACTCATCGCGACTCGGGCGAGAGGCGCGCGTCGCCGATCCAGTACCGCGGCCCGGGACCGTGCGCCGCCGCCCGGTCGTCCGGGTTCGCGAGGCGGCAGCGGTCCAGCGACAGGCAGCCGCACCCGATGCACTCCGTGAGCCCGGCCTTGAGCCGCTCGAGCTCCGCGATCCGCGCGTCGATCCTCGTCGTCCACGTGCTCGAGAGCCGCGACCAGTCGCGGCGGCCCGGAACGCGGTCGCCGGGCAGCTTCGCGAGCTCGCCGGCGATCTCCTCCAGCGTCAGCCCGACGCGCTGCGCGAAGACGATGAACGCGATCCGCCGCAGCACCGGGCGGCGGTAGCGCCGGTGGCCCGAGCCGGCCCGCTCGGAGACGATCAGCCCGCGCTCCTCGTAGAAGCGCAGCGCGGATGCCGCCACGCCGCTGCGGCGCGCCACCTCGCCGATGGTGAGGAGCTCGGCCATGCCCGCACGACAGCACACGCGTCGCGCGGCCTCAAGCGCACTTGAGCTCCCGGACGCGTCAGGCCGCGGCCGCCGCGCCCTCGGGGCACGTCCACGACCGCGGCCGCATCACGGGTCCGCGCATCGCGAGCGTCACCGCGAGCGTCACGAGCCCGCACAGCAGCCCGACCGCGTCGACGACGATCAGCGGCACGCTGTCGATCGTGATCCCGTACACGAGCCAGACGAGGTAGCTGCCGGTGTGGGTCGCGAAGAAGCGCGCGGACACGTCGCACGAGCTGCCGCGCCGCAGGATCTGGCGCGCCTGGAGCAGTACGGCGCACGCCGCCACGACGCCGTAGAGCATCGCGACCATGGCGAGGGTCTCAGGGCCGAGCATCGCGCACCGTCGCCGGGGTCCCGGGCAGCGCCCGGCGGATGTCGGAGTGGGCGGTCATGTGACGGGCGAAGACACGCCCCGCCCGCGTCGTATTCCACCGGCCCGAGCGCGCGCGCTCGGTGCTCGGCGGTGGCGCCGCCGGCGTCCTCGGTGGCCTGCGCGATGCGCGTGGCCGCCTCGCGCTTGCGCTCGACGAGCAGCGCACGGATCGCGCTCTCGTCGCCCTCCGCGATCGCGTCGACGATCATGCCGTGCCGCTCGGAGGTGGCGAGGCCGGGCGCGGGCGCCGGGCCGGCGGCGACGATGCTCGCGCGGATGCGGCCCAGCAGGTGCCGCCAGGTGTCGAGCAGCGTCCCGCTGCCGCTCAGCTCGCACAGGCGGCGGTGGAAGGCGAGGTCGCGCTCGACGGTCTCGGCCAGGGGGCCGTCCGTGCCCTCCAAGGGCTCCAGGCAGTCGCGCAGCGCCGCCACGCGCTCGTCGCGGTCAGGGCTCTGGGCCCCGAGCACGGCGGCCATCGTCTCGAGCGCGATGCGGACGTCGTGGACCTCGCGGACCTGTCGTACGGGCTCTCGACCGACGCCGTCGTCGCGCAGGTCAAGGCCGAGCTCGCCGCCTGACGCCCGCGCGCGCGCCG
>DATMVH010000419.1:0-2433 GCA_035563395.1 Solirubrobacteraceae bacterium | reverse complement strand
GCACGGTCGATCGCCGCCGGCGCCTCCTCGCTGATCAGCAGGCCGATGAGCGAGTTGATCAGCAGGTTGACGTTGATCAGCCCGAGGCCGATCGTCACCGGCAGCATCAGCACGAGGATCCGGCGGATCTGCGGAGAGCGCCAGTCGACGTTCGGGCGCGGGTCGAAGCCGACGTGGCGCAACGCCGGGAACGCCATGGCCAGCTGCACCGCCGTGCCCGCCAGCACGCCGATCGCGTACGCGTAGATCGCGTCCCGGCCGTCGAACAACGGCTGCAGGGCGACCAGCGCGACGATGATCACGACGTTCCACACCACCGGCGACAGCGCCGGAACCGTGAAGTGGTCGTAGGCGTTGAGGATCCCGACCAGCAGGCCGTTGAGGCCGAGCAGCACGACGATCGCGAACAGGACCTGGCTGAGGCCGACGGTCAGCCCGTCGAGCGCCGGACCGAACTCGTCGCCCGGCGTGAAGAGCGGCATGATCAGCGGCGCCGCGAAGATGAAGGCGACCGTCAGCGTCCCCAGCACGGCGAGGATCAGGCCGAAGAGCGCCCCGGCGAGATGCAGGGCCTCCCGGCGGCGACGCTGCTCCAGCAGCTCGGTGAACACCGGGACGAACGCGGCGCTGAGCGCCGCGTCCGCGAACAGCGCCCGGACCAGGTTCGGCACCTGGAAGGCGATGGTGAACGCCGACATCGCCCCGGACGTGCCGTAGTAGCTCGCGGCGACGATCTCCCGCACGAGGCCCGCGACGCGGCTCACGCCCGTGAGCGCGGAGAAGATCGCGGTGTTGCGCGCGCGGGTCCGCGCCTCGGGCTGCGGCGTCTCCGGCGCGTCGCCGGGGCTCCGGTCCGCCTCCACAGCCGTACGCTCTAGCGGTTCCCGGTCCACAGCGGCGCGCTATAGTACGCCGCCGCCGCGGGCCCGACTCGCGGCGCTTTGGCGTCATGGCGAACATCAAGTCCCAGGAGAAGCGGATCCTCCGCGCGGAGCGGGAGCGGCTCGAGAACCGCCGGTACACCTCGGCGATCAAGACCTACTTCCGCCGTCTCGAGGCCGCCGTGCAGGCCGGCGAGGACGCCCGCGCCACCGAGGAGCACCGCCACCTCTCCAAGCTGATCGACAAGGCCGTCAAGCGCGGCGCGCTGCACCGGAACAACGGCGCCCGCAAGAAGGCCCGCGCCGCGCGACTGCGCGGCAACGCCCCCGAGGCCTGAGCCGCGCACGCCCGGCGGTTCCGCCGTCCGGCGAGGCGAGCCTCCGTGCGCGCCCGCGTCGTCATCCCGTCGCAGCGGTCAGCACCGCCCTGACGCCCGCCGTGTCCTCGGCCGCCGAAGCGCCCGCGCCACCACGTAGCTCGACCTCGAGGTCGCCCAGCGCCGCCAGCGCCCGCCGGTAGGCGGCCGCGTCCCGGCGCTGCACGTCCTTGACGAGGCGGTCGGCGGCTCGCGGCGCCATGCGCAGTCCCTTCTTGACCTGCGCGGGCGACTGACCGGCGGCGAGCTGCTCGGCCACGGCGAGCGCCTGACGCAGCGGGCGCTGCAGCGTCCAGACCAGCCGCCCGACGGCTTCGCCCTGCGCGCGGAGCTCGAGCAGGATGCGAACGGCGGCCTGTGGATCTCCGGCCACCACGGCGTCGCCGAGCGTCCACGCCTTGCGCTCCGCCGACGACGCCGAGGACGCTTCGACCTCCTCGATCCCGATGGCGGCGCCGCTGCCGTACTCGAGCGCCAGCTTCTCGAGCTCGCGCAGCAGCCGCTGCTGACGGTCGCCGACATGGGCGACCAGCGCCTTCGCGCCCGGCGAGTCCAGTTCGAGGCCGAGCTCCTTCGCGCGAGCGAGCGTCCACTTCGGCAGCTCCCACGGCTTGACCGTCGACTCCTCGGCGATCTGGCCCCCGGCGCGCGTGACGACCTCGTGCAGCGCCTGCGGCACCTTGGCGCGTCCCTCTTCGCGGCCGAAGAACGCGACCGTCAGCTCCGCAGCCTCGATGCCCTCCATCGCCGCCGCGACCGGCGCGACGTCCTTGTCCTTCCAGCGCTCGACGCCGTCGGCGATCACGAAGCGCCGGCCCAGCGCGAACGTCATCGCGCTGAGCGCCGCGGCGACCGCATCGGGCGTGCAGGCGTCACCCTCCAGGATCTCCGTCCCGCCCGCCCCGGACTCGGCTTCGGCCATCGCGCGCAGCCGCGCGCGGCGCTCCGCGACGCGGCCGTGGTCGTCGCCGTGGATCAGGTATGCGGGGCGGAAGGCGGGCACCGGCGGCGAGTCTAGACCTGGGCTCGGCGCCTTCCGCGACGCCGCCAGAAGTCGACACAGATCCGGCACAGTGCGCGACGGATCCGTCACGCGTGGCGCCGTAGCGTGGCCGCCCATGCCGGAGTCCCCGTCCCGCGTCCAGCTTCTCGCCTACGGCGCCGTGCTCGCCGTC
>DATMVH010000418.1:0-2241 GCA_035563395.1 Solirubrobacteraceae bacterium | reverse complement strand
CGCCCTGCAGCACGGCGGCTTGATGCTCCCGGTCATGGCACTCGGCAGGTTCAATGGGGGAGAAATCTGCCCTTGCCATCTAGTAGACGCGTCCGGAAGTTCGTCGTGTAATCGGCGCTGGTTCTGACCGGTGTGGTCGTGATGATCCGGCGATGGCGAAGACTGGTCGTAATCAGCCGTGCGCGTGTGGGAGCGGGTTGAAGGCCAAGCGCTGCTGCGGCGTGACGCGTGGCCCGTCGGTGGACAGCTTGGCGGTGGCGTTCGTAATGGGCGCAGCGCGGGACGTGGCCGGCTTGGCGGGTGGCTTGAGCGAGCGTGAGTTCATGCAGCTGTTGGCGGAACTAGTCGATCTGCCATGCCTGGATCTGTCGCTTCAGATTGAGCTGCCCAAGCTGCTCTCGCCGGCGGTGGGGCGACTGTGCGAGGCGATCGCCGAGGATGACGAGCTCGCTGGGGATGCGGTCATCGACGCGGTGCTTGATGAGTTGGACACGCCGGTGGCACGGGAGCGGCTGGCGCGGGCGGTGATCGCGCTGCGCGATCGAGGTCGCCTGCCGCGGCGGTTAGCGGCGGTCGCGCTGGTCGACCTGGCCAGCGGGTCGCGGCAGCTGGTGTGCGCGAGCGTGATCGAGTCGGTCGCGGTCCGCGCCGGTGTGACGCGCACACCGAGCGGGCTGCTGCTGGCCGCCTGATCTCAGGCGGCCAGGCGCAGGTGCGGCTCACGGTTGGCGAGGCGAGCCAGGAGCGCGTCGAGCTTGGCGCGCGTGAAGGTCCACTCAAACGGCTGTGCGATCTGACGGTAATGCTCTTCGAAGGCGCAGATGCGGGCGGCGAGCGCATCGAGGTCTTCGAAGTCGTTGGGTGTCAGCGCCTTGCGTTGCAGGATCGAGAAGTAGATCTCGATCTGGTTCAGCCACGAAGCGTGCACCGGCAGGTGGATCAGCCGAGCGTTGGGATAGGCGTTTTCGAGCCGGTCGATCGAGCGCTGCCCGGCGTGACTCGAGCCGTTGTCGACGATCCAGAACACGCGCCGCGCCGACGCGTAGGGCTCGATATTCATGACCTGTTCGACGAGCCGGCCGAACGGCTCGATCCCGGTCTTGGGCTCACAGCGGCCGAACAGGCGGGCGTGGTGGACGTCCCACGCAGCCAGATAGGCCAGCGTGCCGCCGCGCTTGTATTCGAACTCCACCAGCGCTGGTCGGCCTGGCGCCGCCGCGACGGTCTCATGCCGACGCGCGAGCGCCTGCAGCTGCGACTTCTCATCGGCGCAGATGACGTACTCGCCAGGGTGTAGCAGCCGGCCCTCGAAGCGGCGTTCGTAGAGATCCAGGACGCGGCCGGCCTTGCCCTGGAAGTCGGGGTCGCGCGGGAAGATCCACGAGCGCTGTTGCCACGGCTTCAACGACCGGTCGTGAAGCCAGCGCCAGATTGTCGATGCCGACGCGTCGGTGACGCCGTGCTCGAAGACCAGCCGGTGCAGCTCAGAGCGCGAGAAGCGTCCCAGCGGCCGGTCGTGACGGGCCGGCAGCTCGCAGGCGACCGCGACCACCTCGGCGATCTGCTGCGGGGGGAAAACGGCGCGGGCGACCCGCGCGCGGCCTGTCCTTGAGCCCATCGATGCCCTGCTCGCAGAACCGTCGTCGCCACTTGGACACCACCTGCGGATGACAACCGCAGCGCAGCGCGATCTCCTTGTCGATCATCCCGTCGGCCGCGTAGAGGATCAGTCGCGCGCGCTGCACCACCCGAAACGGCAGCGTCAACGCCGCCGCCCGGCGCTCGAGCTCCAGGCGATCCGCCTCGCTGAGCTCGATCCGGTAGCGGCTCCTCCGCGCCACACCATCAAGTTCGCCAGCCGCCCGACGGCTCCTCTACATAACTCGAGGAACTTCCGGACGGCTCCACTAGCGCCCGCGGAACCGGGCATATCGCGATGACCGAGCGGAAGCGGATTAGCCGCTGCCGGGCTGACTGGTCCAGCGTCGCATCACGCGCGCGACGTCGGCTGGCCTGACGAGGAATCCCTGCAGCCGCTGCTGCTCGCCCCCATGCTCGAACAGAAGGTCGCCGCGGGCCGAGAGGCTTTCAGCGCCCTTGTGGCCGAGGATCGTGACCGAATCGGCCGAGCTCTGGAGCTTCATGGCCACACGCGCCGTCAGGTTCGCCTTGATCTCGCCGGTGATGACCTGGACGCTCGGGCGCTGCGTCGCTAGGACGAGGTAGATGCCGAACGCGCGC
>DATMVH010000417.1:0-7857 GCA_035563395.1 Solirubrobacteraceae bacterium | reverse complement strand
CGCGCGCATCACGCGCCGCCACAGCGGCGCGAGCAGCAGCCCGGCGCGCTTCGGCACGGCGGCCAGCCGGTCGCCGTGGCGCGACGGCTCGCCGGCGAACAGCAGCACCCCGCCGGGCCGCAGCACGCGGCGGAACTCGGCGAACGCCCGGTCGAGCTCGGGAAGGTGGTGCAGCACCGCGTGGCCGAGGACCAGGTCGAACGATCCGTCGGCGAAGGGCAGCGCCGCCGCGTCGCACGCCGCCGTCTCCACGGTCGCGCCGATGCGCTCCGCGTTGCGCTCGAGCGTCGTGAGCATGCCGGGCGAGACGTCCGTGCACACGGCCGCGCGAACGACGCCGGCCTGCAGCAGGTTGAGCGAGAAGTAGCCCGTCCCGGCGCCGATCTCGAGCGAGCGCGCGAACGGCCCGGGCCGCGGGCCGAGCAGCTTGCGCACCTTGCCGAGCACCTGCGCGCGCCCGACCTCGCCGAAGTCGACGCCCCACTTCTGGTCGTAGCCCGCCGCGGCGACGTCGTGATAGCGCCGGTTGACGTCGAGGATCTCCTCGGTGGTGCCCGGCGCCGCCATCGCGACGGCCAGTCTAGGACCGCGCGCGGGCCTGCCCCGCCGCCCCTTCAGGCCAGCCGCCCGGCGGCCTCCGTCACCTCGCGCAGCCGCGCCGCGAGGTCCGCGCCCGGCACCTCGTCCATCGCCCACCGCCACGAGCCGGCGGCCGTGCCCGGCAGGTTCATCCGGGCCTCGGAGCCGAGCCCCAGCACGTCCTGCGCCTGCACCATGGCAACCCGCGCGCGCGAGGACGCCGACAGCGCGATGAGGTCCCACCACACCTCGTCGTGCTCGCCTGGGCGGGCGGCGTCGACGAGCGCGCGGCGGTCGTCCGGCAGCGTCTCGTACCAGCCGCGCACCGTGTCGTTGTCGTGCGTGCCGGTGTAGGCGACGGAGTGCTCGCGGTGGTTGCCGACGTCGTGCGTGTTGCGCTGGTCGTCGGGGGTGAAGCCGAACTGCAGCACGACGATGCCGGGAAAGCCGAGGCCGTCGCGCAGGCGGTCGACCGGCGGCGTGATGACGCCGAGGTCCTCGGCGATCACCGGCAGCTCGCCCAGGACCGCCGCGGCGGCGTCGAACAGCGCGCGGCCGGGGCCGCGCTGCCAGCGCCCGCCGCGGGCGTTCCGCGCGCCCTTGGGCACGGCCCAGTAGGCGCAGAAGCCGCGGAAGTGGTCGATGCGGGCGAGGTCGAACAGGGCGAACGTCCGCGCGAGCCGCGCGATCCACCAGCGGTAGCGCCGCCGGCGCAGGGCGGGCCAGTCGTACAGCGGGTTGCCCCACAGCTGCCCCTTGTCCGTGAAGGCGTCCGGCGGCGTGCCGGCGACGGCGTCGTCGCGGAAGAACTCGGGGTGCGCGCGATGGTCGACCGAGCCCGGCGCGACGTAGATGGGCACGTCGCCGATGATCCGGACGCCGCGCTCGGCGGCGTAGGCGCGCAGCGCGCGCCACTCGCGGTCGAAGCGCACCTGGTCGGCGACGGCGTCGCGGCCCGCGAACCGCGCCCAGTCCTCGATCCATGCCGCCTCCCGCTCGCGGAAGTCGAGCTCCTCGTCCTTGCCCACCGGCGCCGAGGGCTCGGCGAGCAGCGCCGGCGACGCCGCGAAGGCGGAGCGCGCCTTGTAGGGGGAGCCGTAGCGGTCGGGCGGGCTCAGCGGCAGCATCTGCCACCACGACTGCCCCGCCTCGGCCAGCCAGTCCACCCACGCGTAGGCGGGGCGGCCGAGGCGGCGCCCCGGCAGGGAGGTCGGGTGCAGCTGGACACCGGCGCGACGTTCGAGGTTCACGGACAGGCAGGGGTTTCGGTCGGCGGGGAACGGATACTTCCGGGCCGATGCCCGCCGCGACCCGAACTCAAGCGCCCGCTCGCATCCACATCCAGTACCCGCAGCCCACCGTGGACGCCGGGCGCTACCCGGCGAAGCGCACGGTGGGCGACGTGGTGGAGGTCTCCGCCGACGTCTTCCGCGACGGTCACGACAAGCTCCGCGCGGTCGTCCGCGCACGGGGCCCGGGAGCGGACGAGTGGATCGAGTCGGAGCTCCACCCGGTCGACGCGCACCACAACGGCGTGCGCTGGGCCGGCGCGTTCACCGTCGACCGGCTGGGCCGCTGGGAGTGGACGGTGCAGGCGTGGACCGACCTGTTCGCGACCTGGCGCGACGAGCTGCGGCGCAAGATCGAGGCCGGGCAGCACGATCTGTCGGGGGAGCTGAGCGAGGGCGTCGTCCTGCTCGACGCGGTCGCAGGGCGCGCCGACGACGCGGGCGACCGCAGGATCGTCGAGCACGCGCTCGAGATCCTCCGCGACCCCGAGCTCCCGGAAGGGGCGAAGCACGACGCCGCGATGGGGCAGGAGCTGTTCGCGGCCGTCGAGCGCAACGCGGAGCGCTACGGCGTGGCGACGCTCGAGCCGGCGGTCGCGCTCGAGGTGGACCGCGTGCGCGCGCGCTTCGGGTCGTGGTACGAGCTCTTCCCGCGCTCCTTTGGCGGCTTGAAGGGCGTCCGGGAGCAGCTGCCGCGGCTCGCCGAGCTCGGCTTCGACGTCCTCTATCTGCCGCCGATCCACCCGATCGGGAAGACGAACCGCAAGGGCCGCAACAACACGCTCGTGGCCGGCGAGAACGACCCGGGCTCGCCGTGGGCGATCGGCGACGAATCCGGCGGGCACGACGCGGTCCACCGCGAGCTCGGCACCCACGACGACGTGCGGGCGCTGTGCGCGGCCGCCGCGGAGAACGGGATCGACATCGCGCTCGACCTCGCGATCCAGACGTCGCCCGACCACCCGTGGCTCAAGGAGCATCCGGAGTGGTTCCTGCAGCGCCCCGACGGGACGCTGAAGTACGCCGAGAACCCCCCGAAGAAGTACCAGGACATCTACAACCTGAACTGGGACACGCCGCACTGGCGCGAGCTGTGGGAGGAGCTCCGCCGCGTCACGCTGCTGTGGGTCGAGCACGGCGTGAAGGCCTTCCGCGTCGACAACCCGCACACGAAGCCGATCGCCTTCTGGGAGTGGCTGATCGCGGAGGTCCACAAGGTGGACCGCGACATCATCTTCTTCGCCGAGGCCTTCACGCGGCGGGCGATGATGCGGCAGCTCGCGAAGATCGGCTTCACCCAGGGCTACACGTACTTCACCTGGAAGAACACGGGCTACGACCTGATCGAGTACGTGACCGAGCTGGCGCACGGGCCGGAGCGCGAGTACTTCCGGCCGAACTTCTTCACCAACACGCCGGACATCCTCAACGAGTACCTCGTGCACGGCGGCCCGGCCGCGTTCTACACGCGTTACGTCCTCGCGGCGACGCTCAGCCCCAGTTACGGCATCTACTCGGGCTACGAGCACTACGAGAACGTGCCGGTCCGGCCCGGCTCGGAGGAGTACCTGGACTCGGAGAAGTTCGAGGCGAAGCAGCGCCGGCTCGACGGGCCGATGCTGAACTTCATCGCCCGCATGAACCAGGTCCGGCGGGAGAACCCGGCGCTCCAGTACCTCTCGAACGTCCGGTGGCTGGACACGTACAACGAGCAGATCCTCGCCTATGTCAAGCAGCACGGGAGCAACACGGTGATCTGTGCGGTGAACCTCGATCCCCACAACCCGCAGGAGGGCTCGATCGTGGTGCCACCGCAGGTGGGTCTCCCGGGCGCCTTCCAGGTCCGGGACCTCTTCTCGGGCGAGGCATTCGGATGGTGGACGGGCAGCAACTACGTGCGGCTCGACCCGTGGACGCGGCAGGCCCACGTGCTGCACGTGGAGACGCGGTGAGCTCCCGCGCGAGCGAGCCGGGCCACTGGTTCGAGGCCCAGCCGCTGTGGTTCAAGACGGCGGTCTTCTACGAGATCCACATCCGCGGCTTCTTCGACGGCAACGGCGACGGCTCCGGCGACTTCCGCGGGCTCACCGAGAAGCTCGACTACCTGCAGTGGCTCGGGGTGGACTGCATCTGGCTGCTGCCGTTCTACAAGTCGCCGCTGCGCGACGGCGGCTACGACATCTCCGACTACTTCACGATCCACCAGGACTACGGCGTCGTCGACGACGTCCGGGAACTGATCGAGCAGAGCCACCAGCGCGGGATTCGCGTCATCGCCGACCTGGTGATGAACCACACCTCGAGCGACAACCCGTGGTTCCAGGAGGCGCGCTCGAGCCCGGACAGCCCGAAGCGGGACTGGTACGTGTGGTCCGACACCGTCCACCGCTACGAGGACGCGCGGATCATCTTCATCGACACGGAGACGTCCAACTGGACGTGGGACGAGCAGGCCGGGGCGTATTTCTGGCACCGGTTCTACTCCCACCAGCCGGACCTGAACTTCGACAACCGCGAGGTCCAGGAGGCGATGATCGAGGTCCTGCGTTTCTGGCTCGACCTCGGGCTCGACGGCTTCCGCCTGGACGCCATCCCGTACCTCTTCGAGCGCGAGGGGACGAACGGCGAGAACCTGCCGGAGACGCACGCCTACCTCAAGCGCGTCCGCGCCGAGGTGGACGCGAACTACCCCGACCGGGTCCTGCTGGCCGAGGCCAACCAGTGGCCCGAGGACGTCGTGGAGTACTACGGCGACGGCGACGAGTGCCACATGTGCTTCCACTTCCCCGTGATGCCGCGCATGTTCATGAGCGTCCGCCGCGAGGAGGCGACGCCCATGTACGAGATCCTCGCGCGCACGCCGGAGATCCCCGAGAACTGCCAGTGGGGCCTCTTCCTCCGCAACCACGACGAGCTGACGCTCGAGATGGTCACGGACGAGGAGCGCGACTACATGTACTCGGAGTACGCGAAGGACCCGCGGATGAAGCTCAACCTCGGGATCCGCCGCCGGCTCGCGCCGCTGCTCGACAACGGCCGCGACGAGATCGAGCTGATGCACGCCATCCTGTTCTCGCTTCCCGGCTCGCCGGTGCTGTACTACGGCGACGAGATCGCGATGGGCGACAACGTCTACCTCGGCGACCGCGACGGCGTCCGCACCCCGATGCAGTGGACGGGCGACCGCAACGGCGGCTTCTCGCGCGCCGACTTCGCGCAGCTCTACGCGCCGCCGCTCATGGATCCCGTCTACGGCTTCCAGGCGGTCAACGTCGAGGCGCAGCTCCGCACCCCGACGAGCCTGCTGCGGTGGCTGCGGCGGTTCATCGCCATCCGCAAGGAGCACCCCGTCTTCGGCTTCGGGACGTTCGAGCCGCTGCAGCCCAGCAACCCGCGGATCTTCGCCCACGTGCGCCGGTTCGAGGACGACGTGATGCTCTGCGTCCACAACCTCGCCCGGTCGGCGCAGGCGGTCGAGCTGGACCTCGCGCACTTCAAGGGCCGGCATCCCATCGAGATCTTCGGCCGGTCGCGCTTCCCGCGCGTCGGCGAGTGGCCGTACCTGCTCACGCTCGCCCCGCGCGGCTTCTACTGGTTCCAGCTCGTCGAGGACGGGGAGGGGGACCGTGACTGATGTCGCCGGGCTGCTGACGTCCCTGCCGGAGGACCGGCTCCACGAGTGGATCCTCGACCAGCGCTGGTTCGCCTCCAAGAACCGCGACGTCGCCCACTTCAACGTGCTGGAGGCCGTGCCGCTGCGGGAGGAGCCGCCGATGCTCGTGCTCGCGCTCGTCGAGGCGCACTTCGGCACGGGAACGCACGAGGTCTACCAGGTGCCGCTCGGCCTGCGGCCGGCCGACGCCGGCTGGACGGAGCGCGTGATCAGCCCCGACCACGAGGGCTGGACGGTCTACGACGCGCTCGCCGACGGCGCGCACGGGCGCGAGCTGCTGCACCGCATGCGGCGGTCCGTCGACGTCTCCGCCGAGGAGGGCACGCTGGCGTTCCGCTGGGCGAAGTCCGCGGCGGCCGGCGCCGGCGGCACGGTCGACGTGCGGCCGGTCGGCGGCGAGCAGTCGAACTCGTCGATCGTCTTCGGCGAGGACCTGATCCTCAAGGCGTTCCGGCGGCTGGAGCCCGGCGTCAATCCGGAGCTCGAGGTGCTGCGGTTCCTGTCGTCGCGGGGCTTCCCGCACATCGCGCCGCTCGTCGGCTGGTACGAGTACGAGGGCCGGCTGATGAACGTCACGCTCGGGACGCTGCAGGAGTACCTGGCCGGCGCGCGCGACGGCTGGGAGCTGGCCATGGAGGACCTCGAGGGGTTCGTCCCGCGGGCGCGCGACCTCGGCGTCGTCAGCGGCGAGCTGCACACGGCGCTCGGTTCCGAGGGGTCGGATCCGGACTTCGCGCCGGAGGAGCCCAGCGCCGAGAACCTGTCGCTGCTCACCGCCACGATCGACGAGGAGATCGAGCGGGTGTTCTCCGACCTGGACGAGGAGGACGAGCGCGTCGCGCCGATCGCCGGCCGCGGCCAGGACGCGCGCGAGCGGCTGCAGGCGCTGTCGCACATCGGCGCCGGCGGGCGGATCATCCGGACCCACGGCGACTACCACCTCGGCCAGACCATGCTCGCCGACCGCGGCTGGGTGATCCTCGACTTCGAGGGCGAGCCCGCGCGCTCCCTCCCCGAGCGCAGGCGCAAGCGCTCGCCGCTGCGCGACGTCGCGGGCATGCTGCGCTCGTTCGCCTACGCGGCGTCGGCCGCCGGGATGCAGCGCAGCGCCGCCGTGCCCGAGGGGTGGGAGGAGACCGTCCGCGAGGCCTTCCTCGAGGGCTACCACGCCGCGGTCGACCCGGCGCTGCTGCCGCCCGGGCACGAGGCGACCGCCAAGCTGCTCGCCGTCTTCGAGCTGGAGAAGGCGGTGTACGAGCTCCGCTACGAGCTCAACAACCGGCCGGACTGGGTGCGCATCCCGGTCGCCGGCATCGCTCGCCTGCTCGAGGCAACGTAGCGTAGACTCAGTGTAGAGATAGCCGTAGTTGAAAGATGGACTGAGTCCGCGTATCGTCGCGGCCATGTCCACGCTCCTCGCTCGCCTCGCGTCCGCTGCCGCCCGCCGCCCGCGCGCCACCACCTGGGTCGTCCTCCTCGCCATCGTGGCGGCCATCGCCGGCTCGATCGGCGCGGGCGCCGGCTTCCAGGACGACTTCAAGGTCCCGGGAATCGAGTCGCAGCGCGCGCAGGACCTGCTGGAGCGGCGCTTCCCCGACCAGGGCGGGGCGCAGGCGACGGTCGTCCTCGAGGCTCGAGACGGCACGCTGGCGCGGCCGGGAGTCGCGCGTGACGTCCGCCGCGCGCTGTCGGCGATAAAGCGCCAGCCGCACGTCGCGTCCGTCGAGGACCCGTTCCGGGTGGCCGGCCGAATCTCGCCGGACGGCCGCGTGGCCTACGCCGGCGTGGCCTACGACGCGCCGGCGAGCGAGCTCGGCGGGGCGGCCCGGGAGCGGCTCGAAGCCGCCACGCGGCCGCTGGCGGGCGCCGGGGTCGCCGTGGCGATGTCCGGGGAGGTGGTCGACGGCGCCGCCACGGGCGGCTTCCCGGTCGGCGAGGTCATCGGCCTCGCGGTCGCCGTGCTGCTCCTCGTCGTGGTGCTGCGGAGCCTGCGCGCGGCGCGCCAGGCGCTGCTCGTCGCGTTCGCGGGGGTGGCCGCGGGGTTCGCGGCGCTGCTGTGGGCCGCGACGGCGACCGACGTGCCGGAGCTCGCGCCGACGCTCGCCGGCATGCTCGGCCTCGGGGCCGGGATCGACTACGCGCTCCTGCTCGCGGCCCGCGCGCAGGAGGAGCTCCGCGCCGGGCACGCGCCTGCCGAGGCGGCGCGGCGCGCGAACGTCAGCGCCGGGCACTCCGCGGTGACGGCGGCGGCCATCGTGCTCGTCGCGCTGTCGGGCCTGCTCGTGACCGGCATCCCCTTCGTCGGCCGCGCCGGCG
>DATMVH010000416.1:0-2203 GCA_035563395.1 Solirubrobacteraceae bacterium | reverse complement strand
GCAGCGCGGGGCGGTCGGCCGCGCCGCCAACGAGGCCCGGCGCGCGCTGGAGGCGGCCGTGGAGGCGCGCCGCGCGGAGCTCGAGCGCGCGGAACTGGACCAGCGGCTCGCGCGCGACGTGGTCGACGTCACGCTGCCCGGGTCGCCCGCCGTGCCGGTCGGCCGGCTGCACCTCATCACCGCGATGCGGCGGGAGATCGAGGACATCTTCCTCGGGCTCGGCTTCCGCGTCGCCGAGGGGCCCGAGATCGACACCGTCTACTACAACTTCGACGCGCTCAACCACGACCCGATGCATCCGTCGCGGCTGCGCAGCGACACGTTCTACACCGCCGCAAACGTCGTCCTGCGGACCCACACCTCGCCGATGCAGGTCCGCGCGATGGAGCTCGGGCCGCCGCCGCTCTACATCGTCGTCCCGGGCCGGACCTACCGGCGCGACTCGGACGCCACGCACACGCCGCAGTTCCACCAGGTCGAGGGCCTCGCGGTCGACGAGGACATCACGCTGGCGGACCTGCGCGGCACGCTGCTCGCCTTCGCCCGCGCGGTCTTCGGCGAGGACCGCGAGGTCCGCCTGCGGCCGCACTTCTTCCCCTTCACCGAGCCGAGCGTCGAGTGCGACGTCTCCTGCTTCAACTGCCGCGGCGGGTTCCTCCGCGACGGCTCGCGCTGCCACCTGTGCAAGGGGACGGGCTGGATCGAGATCCTCGGCTCCGGCATGGTCGATCCGAACGTGTTCGGCTACGTGCGCGAGCACGGCTACGACCCCGAGCGGGTCCAGGGCTTCGCCTTCGGGATGGGGATCGAGCGGATCGCCTTCCTCAAGCACGGGGTGAGCGACCTGCGGCTGTTCTACGACAACGACCTGCGGTTCCTGGAGCAGTTCGGGTGATGACCGCGAGGCTCGCATGAGGCTTCCCCTCTTCTGGCTGCACGACCACTGCGACCCCGGCCTCGGCGCCCAGGACCTCGCGACCGCGCTGGCGATGTCCGGCACGGAGGTCGACCGCATCCACACGCACGGCGTCACCGCGCTCGAGCACTTCCGCGTCGGCCGCGTCCTGTCGGCCGAGCGCCATCCCGACGCCGACCGGCTGACGGTCTGCGTCGTCGACGTCGGCGGCGCCGAGCCGTCGACGATCGTCTGCGGCGCGCCGAACGTCGCGGCCGGCCAGGCCGTCGCCGTCGCCTCGCCGGGCGCGGTGATGCCCGACGGCACGAAGCTCAAGCGCGCGAAGCTGCGCGGCGTCGCGTCCGACGGCATGATCCTCGCCGAGGACGAGCTCGCCATCGGCACGGACCACGAGGGGATCATGGTCCTGCCCGGCCAGCTCGCGCCGGGGACGCCGCTGGCCGACGTGCTGCCGATCGCGACGGACGTGCTCGAGCTCGAGATCACGCCCAACCGCCCGGACTGCCTCGGCGTCTACGGGGTCGCGCGCGAGGTCCACGCCGCGACGGAGGCGCCGCTGGCCGCGCCGCCGTGGGCGCACGACCCGCACCCGGCCGGCGACACGGTCCCGGGCTTCTCGGTCGAGGTGCAGGACCCCGACCTGTGCCCGCGCTTCACCGCCCGCCTCTTCGAGGACGTGACCCTCGCGCCGTCCCCGCCGTGGCTGAAGGCGCGCCTCATGGCGGCCGGCCAGCGGCCCATCAACAACGTCGTCGACATCACGAACTACGTGATGCTCCTCACGGGGCAGCCCATGCACGCGTTCGACGCCGATCTCGTGGCCGGCGGCCGGCTCGTCGTGCGGCGCGGCCGCGAGGGGGAGACGATGACGACGCTCGACGACGTCCAGCGCACGCTCGACCCCGACGTCTGCGTGATCGAGGACGCGGAGGGACCGACGTCGATCGCCGGGATCATGGGGGGCGCGCGCTCGGAGGTGCGCGGAACCACGACGCGCGTCCTCATGGAGGCGGCCACGTGGAACGGCCCGAACATCCAGCGCACGTCCACGCGGCTCGGCCTGCGGACGGAGGCCTCCGGGCGCTTCGAGAAGCAGCTCCAGCCCGAGCAGGGCGTCGACGGCCAGGCGGTCGCGAGCGCGCTGATGATCTCGCTGTGCGGCGCGCGGCCCGTCGGCGGGACGATCGACGTCGGCGGCCCCGGGCCGGAGCCCGCCGTGGTGCCGCTGCGCGCCCGGCGCCTCGCCGGCCTGCTGGGCAGCACCGTCCCGCTCGAGGACGCCGCGGC
>DATMVH010000415.1:0-13742 GCA_035563395.1 Solirubrobacteraceae bacterium | reverse complement strand
CGGCGGTGGCGAGGACGATGCCCGCCGCTTGAACCGCCGCGGGGCGCTCGCCCGCGGCGATGCCGGCCAGCACGGGCACGACCACGCCCGTGGCCATGAGCGGCGCGACGATGCTCATCGGCGCGAGCGCCATCGCCTTGTAGAAGCCGCCGAGCCCGACGATGATCGCCATGCCCGCCGCCACCGACAGGGCGATCGTCTCGCCGTCCGGCGCCGGGTCGCCGCTCGCCGCCACCCAGGCGGCCGCGAGCACCACGGAGATCACCTGGCTGACGAGGGAGACGGCGAGCGCGCCGGTGCGCCGCGCGCTGACCCCGGCGAGGTAGTCGCTCACGCCCCAAGCGAGCGATGCGCCGAGGGCGAGCGCGACCCCGGTCACGCGCCCTCAGCGCCGCGCGTCCGGCGCGTCGAGCCGCGCGCGGCGCTGGAGCGCGTAGAGGTCGTCGCCGCCGCGGACGAACGGCGGCAGGGGCTGCGGACGGTGGTCCCACGGCTGGTAGCGGCCCCGGCGCAGCCCGGCGACGACGAGCCGCCGCTCACGCTGGCTGTCCAGCACCGCGGCGCGCAGCCCGTCCATGTCCCACCGGCGCCCGACCTCCGCGCGGAGCTCGTCATGCAGCGCGGCGTGCGCATCGTCGCCCGCCAGCGGCGCCTGCTCGCGGGGGTCGGCCTCGAGGTCGAAAAGCTGCTCCGGGTCGCCCGGGCAGAAGACGTACTTGTGGCGGCCGCGGCGGAGCATGACCGCTGGCGCGGTGACGCCCTCGGCGAGGTACTCCGCGGCGACCGTGCGTCCGGCCTCGCCGTCCGGCGCACCACCGAGCAGCGGCGCGAGGCTGCGGCCGTCCATGTCCGCCGCGAGGTCGCCGGCGTCCGGGAGCGCGCAGAGGTCGAGCAGGGTGGGGGCGAGGTCGAGCAGCGAGACGGGCGGGGCGACGCGGCCGGGCCGCAGCCGCTCAGGGGCGCAGGCGATCAGCGGCACGCGCGCGGCCGGCTCGAAGAAGGCCATCTTGTACCAGAGCCCCCGCTCGCCCAGCATCTCGCCGTGATCGGCCGTGAAGAGCACGACGGTGTCGCGGTCGAGGCCCGTCTCGCGCAGCGCGGCGAGCACCTCGCCGATGCGCTCGTCCACGTAGGAGATCGACGCGTAGTAGCCGTGCCGTGCGCGGCGGACCTGCTCCGGCTCCAGCTCCACGTCGTCGATGCCCGACATGTCGCGCAGCCGCAGGCTGTGCGGGTCGGCCGCCTCGCGCGGGATCCGGCCGACCGCCGGCGGGTCGATCGCCGCGGGGTCGTAGCGGTCCCAGTAGGCCGGGCGCACCTCCCACGGGTCGTGCGGGTGGGTGAAGGACACGCAGAGGAAGAAAGGGCGCCCGTCGCCGGCGCGGGCGAGGTCGCGTACCTTGCGCACCGCGCGGGCGGCGACCTCGTCGTCGTAGTCCATCTGCATCGACGCGGCGCAGGGCCCCGGCTCCAGCACGCTCTCCATCGTGTGGTACCAGGGCAGCCGCTCGGACGGCGGCACGCGCCAGTCCGGCGTCCAGTCGAGGTCGGCGGGATAGACGTCGGGCGTCAGGCGCTCCTCGAAGCCGTGCAGCTGATCCGGGCCCACGAAGTGCATCTTCCCGGCCAGGCACGTGGCGTAGCCGGAGGCGCGCAGGTGGTGGATCACGGTCGGCTCGGAGGCGCGCAGCTCCGCCGCGTTGTCATACACGCGCGTGCGCGACGGCAGCCGGCCCGTCAGCAGCGCCGCGCGCGACGGCGCGCACAGCGGCGAGGCGCAGTAGGCCCGCTCGAACACCACGCCCGCGCGCGCCAGCGCCGCGACGTTGGGCGCCTGCACGACGGGATGGCCGTAGCTGGGCAGCCAGCCGGCCGCGAGCTGGTCGACCATGAGCAGCAGGACGTTCGGCCGGGGCACGACGGGCGCGACGGTGGCCTGGGGTGGCGCTCAGCCGGCCGGCGCCGCGGCCGGCCCCTCCGCCGCGGCGATGCTCGGGGTGTTGGCGAGGAGCTGCTGGGTGTAGGGCGCGCTGGGGTGCTCGAGCACGGTCGCCGTCGGGCCGGTCTCGACGATCCGTCCCTCCGTCATGACCGCGACCCGGTCGGCGATCGTCCGGATCAGCGCGAGGTTGTGGGTGATGAACAGCAGGCTGAGGCCGACGTCCGTGCGCAGGTCGCGGAGGAGGTCGACGATCGCCGCCTGCACGGAGACGTCGAGCGCGGAGGTGATCTCGTCGCATACCATGACTGCCGGCTCGGCCGCGAGCGCGCGGGCGATCGCCACGCGCTGGCGCTCCCCGCCCGACAGCTCGTCGGGGTAACGGTTCGCCGCCGTGGCCGACAGCGCTACGCGCTCGAGGCACTCGCTCACGCGCCGGCTCATGTCCTTGCGGCCGGGCGCGAACAGGTCGAGCTGGCGGGCGATCGTCTGGCCGACCGTGCGGCGCGGGTTGAGCGACGCGTACGGGTTCTGGAAGACGTACTGGATCTCCTTGCGCGCCGCGTCGGAGCGCTTGCGCGCGGCGGGCGGCAGCGCGGTCCCGCGCAGCACGACCTCGCCCGTGTAGTCCTTGTGGAGGCCGGCGACGCAGCGCGCGAGCGTCGTCTTGCCGGAGCCGGACTCGCCGACGAGCGCGAGGCACTCGTGGCGGTGGACCTCGAGCTCCACGTCGAACAGCGTGCGGCGTGCGCCGTGGTGCGCGTCGAGCCCGCGGACCGCGAGCACGAGCTCCGGCTCGCCGTGCCCGGTCGCGTCCCGCGCGCCGCCCTCGACGGCGATCTCGCGCGCCGCCTCGGCGGCGTGGTAGCAGCGCACGCGGTGCCCCGGCGCCACCTCGAAGGCGGGCGGGAACGCCTCGCGGCACTCGCCCGTGGCGAGGTCGCAGCGCGGGTGGAAGAAGCAGCCGTCCGGCCGGTTGCCGGGAAGCGGCGCGTGCCCGGGGATGCCGACGACCGCGCGCTTGCCCTCGAGGTCGGGCACGGCGCGCAGCAGTCGCCGCGTGTACGGATGGCGCGGCGCGAGGAAGAGCTCGTCGCGCGTGCCCGCCTCGACGATCCGGCCGGCGTACATCACCGCGACGCGGTCGGCGAGCTCCGCGACCACGGCGAGGTCGTGGCTGACGTAGAGGGCGGCGACATGGTGGCTGCGGCAGAGTTCGCGCACCGTCGCCAGCACGCGCGCCTGCGTCGTCACGTCCAGGCCGGTCGTCGGCTCGTCGCAGACGATCACGTTCGGCCGGCAGGCGAACGCCATCGCGATCGCGACGCGCTGCTGCTGGCCGCCCGAGAGCTGGTGCGGGTAGCGGGCGAGGAACGCGTCGTCGGACGGCAGCGCGACCTCCTCGAGCGCCTCGCGCATCCGCATGTCGCGCGTCTGCTCGTCCCACGCGCCGGCGTGCGCCTCCAGCACCTCGGCGAGCTGCGTGCGCAGCCGCAGCGCCGGGTTCAGCGCCGTGCCGGGGTCCTGCGGGATGTAGGCGACGGTGCCGCCGCGCAGCTTGCGCAGGTCGCCGTCGCCGAGGTGCGCCAGGTCGCGCCCGTCGATGACCACGGAGCCGCCGCCGACGGCGCCGCCGCGGCGCACGTGGCCGAGCAGCGCCATCCCCACCGTTGTCTTGCCCGAGCCGGACTCCCCGACGAGCCCGAGCACCTCGCCCGGGCGGATCTCGAGCGAGATCTCGTCGACGACGTCGGCGCCCCGTCCCGTCAGCTCGACGCGGAGGTCCTGGACCTCGACCGCCGTCGCGCTCATCACCGGCTCCTTCCGTCGATCCCGATGGCGGCGCGCGCGACGCCGTCCGTGACGAGGTTCGTGCCCACGGTGAGCAGGCCGATGGCGAGCACGGGCAGCAGCACGGACCACGGCTGCACCGTGATCGCGAGCATGTTCTCGTTGATCATCGAGCCCCAGTCCGCGGTCGGCGGCTGGACCCCGAACCCGAGGAAGCCGATCGCCGCCACCAGCCCGATCGAGTACGTCATGCGCAGGCCGAGCTCGACGAGCAGCGGGCTCGTCACGTTCGGCAGCAGCTCGCCGAAGACGATCCGCGAGCGCTTCTCGCCGACGGCCTCCGCCGCCTTGACGAAGTCGCGCTCCACGACCTCCTGCGCCGCGGCGCGCATCACGCGGGCCACGCGCGGGGCGTGCGTGATGCCGACGGTGAGGACGATCAGCCACAGCTTCGGCCCGATCGCCGAGACGGCGAGCAGCACGAGGATGATCTGGGGGAAGGCCAGCACGACGTCGTTGGCGCGCATCAGCACGTCGTCGAGCCAGTTGCGCGCGTAGGCGGCGATCAGTCCGACGACGACGCCGAGCACCACGCCGAGCACCGTGGCGGCGGCCGAGAGCCACAGCACCGTGAGCCCGCCGTGCAGGAAGCGCGTCCAGACGTCCCGGCCGAGCGCGTCGGCGCCGAACAGCGCCTCGCCCGACGGGCCGCTGTTCGGCACGGCGATGAACTCCGTGGGGGAGTGGGGGGCGATGAGCGGGCCGAACACCGCGACGGCCACGATGAGGCCGACGATCGCGAGCCCGACGCGCGTCCGCCCCAACCGCAGCGCGTTGCGCAGGATGCCGAGCCACGGGCGCTTCTGCAGGACGGGGGCGCCGGCGCCGGCGACGGGCTCGACCGCACCCTCGAGGCCGAGGTCGACGGCCGTGTCGATCGTGCGGTCGCTCATCGCGCCGCCGTCCTCAGCTTCGGCGTGACGAGGATGGTGGCGAGGTCCGCCAGCAGGTTGAGCAGCACGTAGACGCCCGCGGCGAGCATCGTCACCGTCTGCACGACCGGCATGTCCCGGTTGTCCACCGCGTCGACGAGCGCGGCGCCGATGCCCGGATAGGAGAAGACGGACTCGACCACGACGACGCCGCCGGCCATCCACGCGAGCTGCAGCGCGGCCACCTGGATCGCGGGGACGATCGCGTTCGGCACGGCGTGGCGCCAGATCACCGTCCTCTCCGACAGCCCCTTCAAGCGGGCCATGGTCACGTACTCCGACTCGAGCACCTCGACCATGGACCCGCGCATGATGCGGCTGATGTAGGGCGTCACCGCGAGCACGAGCGTCGCCGCGGGCAGCACCACCACCTGCGGGTCCTGCCAGGCCTTCTCGCCCGGCGGCAGGAGCGACACGGCGGGGAACCAGTTGAAGACGCCGGTGGCGAAGATGAACACGAGCCCGATGCCGATCACGAACTCCGGCAGCGCGGCCAGCACGAGCGTCGTGGTCGAGCCGACGTGGTCGACCGGCTTGTCGCGCTTCATCGCCATCCACACCCCGAGGCCGATCGACAGCGGGATGGCGACGAGCGAGGCGACGAGCACGAGGAACGCGGAGTTCCCGACGCGCGCGGACAGCAGGTCGCGCACGGGCTCCTGCGTGGCGGCCGAGGTGCCGAAGCTCCCGGTCAGCACGCCGCCGAGCCACTGCAGGTACTGGCTCACGACCGAGTCGTCGAGGTTCAGCTGGTCGCGGAGCGCGGCGACCCTGTCGGGCGTCGCCTCCCGGCCGAGGATGGCGGTGGCCGCGTCGCCCGGCAACGCGAGCACGGCCGCGAACACGACGAGCGAGATCAGCCACAGGGTGAGCACCCCGAGCGCGAGTCGCCGGACGACGAGCTTCCTCATGGCCGCTCCCGATTCTCCTCCCGCCTACGTGTTGGCGAGGAATCCGATGTTCTTGAACCAGTAGTTGCCGAACGGGAAGCCGGACTTGGCCTCGACGAAGCCGCCCAGCCTCGCGCTGTGCGCGTCGATGATGTTCGAGAAGTACTGGATGATGTAGCCGCCCTGCTCGTACTGCATCGTCTGCGCCTCGTGCAGGATGTCCTTGCGCTTGGCGTCGTCGACCTCGGCGCGCGCCTGCTGGATGAGGTCGATGAAGCGGGGCTCGCGCCAGTGGGTCTCGTTGAACGGCGAGTCCGGGAGATCGCCCTGCGCGACCTGCGAGAGGTAGACGCGCGACGCCCAGAAGTCCTGCGCGAACGTCCACCGGAGGTAGTTGTCGCCGTAGAACGTGCCGGAGTCGACCCTGCGGACGCGGACGTTGACGCCCGCGCCCTTCGCCTGCTCGGCGAAGACCTGCGCCGCCTCGACGATGCCCTGGAAGACCGGCGCGGTCACGAGCTCGACGGACAGGTTCTCGCGGCCGGCCTGCCTGAGCAGCGAGCGGGCCTGCTCGAGATCCTGCTGGCGCTGCGGGAGGTCGCTCGCGTAGACGGGGTCGTAGCGCGCGTAGAGATCGTTGGCGATCGTGCCCTGGCCGCTCAGGACCTGGTCGACCATCTGCTGGCGGTCGACGATCAGGCGGAAGGCCTGGCGGACGCGCACGTCGTCGAACGGCGCCTGGTCCACCCGCATGGTGAACGGCTGCCACGCGCCGGTCTCCGAGATGAGCACGGCGAGGTTCGGGTTCGCGCGGACGGCGTCGATCTGCGCCGCCGGCAGGTTGTCGATCGCGTCGACCTGGCCGCCGAGCAGCGCGTTGACCCGCGCGGTGGTCTCGGGGAAGTCGAGGATCACCAGCTCGTCGACGTACGGCTTTCCGTTCTCCCAGTAGCCGGCGAACTTCGTGAACGTGCTCTCCTGGCCGGCCGTGAAGGACTGGTACTGGAACGGGCCCGTGCCGACGGGGTTCTCGGGGTCGTAGTCCGTCGGGACGATCGCGTTGAAGTACTGGCCGAGGTCGTCCGGGAAGCCGGCGTTCGGGAACTGGAGCGTGATCCGCACGGTGCGGTCGTCCATCTTCCGCAGCCGCTGCTCGTCGATGTAGTTGATCGACGCCGCGCCGACCTTCGGGTCGTCGGGGTCGACGATGCGGCGGAGGGAGAAGATGACGTCGTCGGCGGTGACCGGCTTGCCGTTGTGGAAGGTGAGGTCCGGCTTCAGGCGCACGGTCCACGTCTGCGGCGTGCGGCCAGGCTCGATCGACTCGGCCAGCAGCATCTGGAGCTCCGAGAAGTCCGGCGTGCGGACTGCGAGCGACTCGTAGAGGTTCCAGCAGCGCATGATGTCGGTGTCGACGGTCGGACGGTGCGCGTCGATCGTGTCGCTCGCGCCGCCGCCCGTAGCGCCGACCCGCAGCGTGCCGCCGGTGCGCAGCTTCTGGTTGGCCGTCCCCGTCGCCGGGGAGCCGCCGCCGTCCCCGCCGCCGCCCTCGTCACCGCCGCCGCACGCGCCCAGGAATCCGCCCGCGGCCAGCGCGGCGCCGCCCGCCATCGCACCGCGCAACACCTGCCTTCGGGTCACGGGGTCGAGCCATTCGAGCCTCGAATCGATGGTCACGCGCGCGCCTCCTCCTTCCCGGAGCCCTCCCCCCGGTGATATATGTGGGCCAATTCGTACCACGTTGCGGGGCGCTTGGATATGGCCCGGCCGCGGGACGCGCGCTTGGCCGGGGCGGGCGGCGGGGGATACGGTGCCGCGGATGGATCGCTTCAACGGCCTCGAGATCCCCGAGTCGCTGGCCGACGCACTGGCCCCGCCGGCGCTCGCCCTGCTCGTCTACGACATGCAGGTCGCCATCCTGCGCCAGATCGACGACGCCGACCGCGTGCTGGCGAACGCCGTGCGCGTGCTCGCCGCGGCGCGCGAGCGGCGCGTGCGCACGGTCTTCCTGCGCCACTACTTCATGCCGCGCGAGCTGGCGGGCGTCTACCAGCTGCGGCAGGCGAAGGTGTGGCAGCGCCAGGCGCGTGCGGCGGACACGCAACCGCTCATCCCGTACGGCTCCCCGGGCTTCGAGCTCGTGCCGGAGATGGAGCCGCGCCGGGGCGAGGCGGTGATGGACAAGATCACGATGTCGGCCTTCGAGGGCACGCCGCTCGACATCGTGCTGCGCGACTGCGGCGTGCGGGCGTACCTGATCGCCGGCGTCGCGCTCGAGGTGGGGATCGAGCCGACCGTGCGCCACTCCGCCGACCTGGGCTACGTCCCGGTGGTCGTGCACGACGCCTGCGGCGCGGGCGACGCCGCCGCCGGCGAGCGCGCGCTCGCCTCGCTCGGGTTCGCCGGCGACGCGATGATCGCGAGCACGGACGAGGTGTGCGCGGCGCTCGCGGCCGCTACGCCCGCCGAGCTGTGAGCCCCCTCAGGCCTCGTCGTCGACGTGGACCTCGCGCAGCCGGTGCGTGTCCACGTCGTAGACGAACCCGCGCACGCTGTCGCGATGCAAGAGGAACGGCGACCGGCGGACGCGCCGGACGGACTGCCGGACGTCCTCGTCGAGATCGCCGAACGACTCGATCGCGAAGGCCGGCGCGACGCCCGTCGCCTCCTGCAGCTCGCGGCGGAACCCGTCGTCGGTGATCGCCTGCATGCCGCAGTTCGTGTGGTGTATGAGCATGACGTCGCGCGTCCCGAGCCGGCGCTGGGACACGGCGAGCGAGCGGATCACGTCGTCCGTGATCACGCCGCCGGCGTTGCGCAGGACGTGCGCCTCGCCGTTCTCGAGCCCGAGCGCGGCGAAGACGTCGAGCCGCGAGTCCATGCACGTCACGACGGCGAGCTGCCGGCGGGGCCGGACGTCGAGGTGGATCTCGGCCAGCGAGCCCGCGTACGCGCGGTTGTTCTCGAGCAGCTCGTCGATGGTCCCCACCGGCGGGGAACCCTAGACGGTCGTGCGCCGTCAGCGGGCGAGGAAGCCGCGCAGCGCGGCCGCCAGCTCCTCCGGCGCCTCCTCCGCCATGTGGTGGCCGCTGTCGATGCGCCCGCCGCGCAGGTCGCCGGCCCACGGCTCCCACACGGCGAGGGGATCGCCGTAGAGGTCCTCGAGATCGTCGTGGATCGACCACAAGACGACCACCGGACACGCGATTCGCCGCCCCGCCGCGCGGTCGGCCTCGTCGTGCGCGCGGTCGATCGCGAGCCCGGCGCGGTAGTCCTCGCACATGGCGTGCACGGTCGCGGGGTCGTGGATGGCGGCGAGGTAGTCCGCGTGGTTCTCGTCCCCCATCGCCGCCCGGTTCGGCTCGTACCAGGACTCGGGATCGGCGGAGATCACGCGCTCCGCGGGCTTGTCGGTCTGGCCGAGGAAGAACCAGTGCCACCACGCCGCTGCGAAGCGCGCGTCGCAGCGGTCGAGCGCGTCGGCGATCGGGACGGCGTCCATCACCGCGAGCGCGCTCACCGCGTCGGGGTGGTCGAGCGCCGTGCGGGAGGCGACGTAGGCGCCGCGGTCGTGCCCGGCCACGGCGAACCGCTCGTGCCCCAGCGCGCGCATCAGCGCGACGCAGTCGCGCGCCATCGCGCGCTTGGAGTACGGCTCGTGGTCGGGCGTGGTCGGCGGCTTGGACGACCGGCCGTAGCCGCGCAGGTCGGGGCAGACGACCGTGCGGTCGCGGGCGAGCAGCGGCGCGACGCGGTGCCACGTCGTGTGGGTGCGGGGATGACCGTGCAGGAGGAGCACGGGCGGGCCCGAGCCGCCGTGGCGCACCCGCAGGACGGCCTCGCCGGTGTCGACGTGGTCGAGGACGAAGCCGTCGAACATGGCGGAGCGCGTCCCCGGCGGCGGGGGCGGTGAAACGCGGGCACGGTACGGCTGTCGCCTCCGCGAGGGGCGGGTAGCCGGTTGGGAGGGCCGCCGGCGGCGGGCTTCACTGGGGGGCATGTCGCTCACCCGTCACGTCGCCCGCCTCGCGGTCGTGGCCGGCGTTCTGGTGACGGCGGCGCCCGCCGCCGCTTCGGCGCCCGCGCCCGGCGTGCCGTTGACGGCCGACCCGTCCGCGTCCGGCCCGGTGGTGTTCGCACGCGGCGGAGACATGCACGTCGCCGGTCCCGACGGCGGCTCGCGGCGCCTCACGGCGGGTGGCGAGGAGGATGCGTTTCCCGCGTGGTCGCCAGACCGCTCGCGCGTCGCGTTCGTGCGCAACGGGTCCCTGCACGTGATCCGTGCCGACGGCACCGGGCTGCGGCGCCTCACGACGCGGACGGGCGACCGATACCCGGCGTGGGCGCCCGGCGGCCGGCGCATCGCCTTCGCCTCGACCCGGGCCGGCGGCGAGTCGGAGCTGTACGTCGTGCGCCAGGACGGCGCGCGCCTGCGCCGCCTCACCCGGACGGCTCGGCACGTCGACGACACCCAGCCGGCGTGGAGGCCCGACGGCCGTGCGCTCGTCTTCGCGTCCAATCGTCTCGGCTACTGGAACTACGAGCTGTTCCGGATCCGCGCGAGCGACGGCGGCGGGCTCCGGCGGCTGACGTTCTGGGGCACGGGCGCGGACGGCGCCCTCGGCGACGACCTCATGCCCGACGTCTCACCGGACGGGTCGCGCATCGCCTTCGTCTCCGACCGGGACGGCGGCTACGGCGTCTGGACGATGGCGCCCGACGGGTCGGACCTCCGGATGGCGTTTCGCCACGCACCCGACACCCACGCGTTCCCGCGCTTCTCCGCCGACGGCACGCGCCTGGTCGTCGAGCTGTTCTCACCGGACGCGGGGGATCACCGGATCGTCACCGTGCCCGCCGCCGGCGACGGCACGCTGGTGCGCCTCACGGCCGGGCGGATGCCGGACTGGTAGCGCCGCGGCGCCGTCGCGCGCCGACGCGCTGCATCAGCGAGTACCCGGCCTGGAGCGCCCAGCAGAACTCGAGCAGCAGGAAGCCGAGCTGGCGCTCGTGCGCGGCGAGCACGGCGAGGACGCCGGCGCCGACGAGGTTGAGCGACAGGTACCGCCGCGAGTCGGTGCGGAGCAACCCCCGCTGCGCCGCGACGAACGCGGCGAGGACGAGCAGCGATCCGAGCACCTGGACGAGTTGGTCCATGAGAATCTCCTCGACGCGCCGTCGTCGGGCCGGGTACGGCGCGCGCTCTCGTCCGGACGGCCGCGAAGCGACCGCGGATCCAGCGTAGCGCGGGGCGCAGCGATCGTCGCGCCCTCGCGATGGTCCGCCGGCTTCGCGTCGTCCACGCGCGCCCGCGCCGGCACGCTATGACTACGCCGACGATGAGCGACCCGTACTACCGCACCGATCTCGCGCTCGTCCACGACCGCGGATTCGGCTTCCACGCGGAGTTGTGCGCGCCGGGCGTCCTCGACCTGCTGGCGCCGGTCAAGGCCCGCGGCGGCCTCGTGCTCGAGCTGGGCTGCGGGACCGGCCTCCTGACGGAGCGCCTCGTCGCCGCGGGCCACCGGGTGATCGCCACCGACGCCTCGCCCGCGATGCTGGCGGTCGCCGCGGACCGGGTGCGCGGCGCAACGGCGGAGGTGCGGCGCCTCACGCTGCCCGACGACCCGCTGCCCGACGCCGACGCGGTCGTCGCCATCGGCCATCCCCTGAACTACCTGCCCGACGCGGAGGCCATCGACCGGGCGATCGTCGCCATGGCCCGGGCCCTGCGACCGGGCGGCGTCCTCGCCTTCGACCTCTGCGACCTCTCGTGGGGGGAAGTGCGCCGCGGCGCGCCGAACCTCGGCCGCGCGGGGCCGGACTGGGCGATCATCACGGAGTTCTCGACGCCGTCGCCGGACCGGTTCGTGCGGGACATGACGACGTTCGTGCCCGACGGCGAGGGACGCTGGCGGCGCGACAGCGAGCGCCACGAGAACGTGCTCGTGGACACGTCCAAGGTGCCGGGGCTCCTGGCCGGACACGGCGTCGAGGCGCGCGTGGGCGCCGCCTTCGGCGCGGAGACGCTGCCGCCGGGCCTCCACGTGGTGGTCGGGAGGCGTGCGAGCTGAGGGCGTCAGGCCGCAGCCACTGCGACGGGGTCGCCGACCTGCACGCGCCCCGGTCGCAGCACGCGCGCGTGCACGCCGAACGGCAGCGGCTCCGTGGTCGCCACGTCGCCGCGGTAGGCCCGGAGGTGGTGCAGGGTCTTGAAGTCGACGACGCCGGTGTCCGGCTGGCGGGTCGTCAGCGCGCAGCGCCCGACGTTGCCGAGCACGCGCACCGCCGCGTCCCCGATGCGCACCTCGCGGCCGATCCAGCCGTCCTCCTCGTGCGCCTCGAGGCCGTCGACGCCGAAGGTCATGCGGAACCGCCGCGCGTCGACCGGGTCGGCGCTCCCCGCCTCGCGCCGCAGCCGGTCCAGCGAGGCGACGGAGAGCAGCGTCGCGCCGCCGTCGCGCCCGCGGTCGAGGCCCGAGCGCCCGGGCGGCGCGGCCATGAGCCGCAGCCGCCTGTCGCAGTGCCGCGACAGCGCCTCCGAGAACGCGCCGAGCACGGGGCGGCCGCGCACGGTCTCGTCGTAGAAGAGCACGGGCTCGGGCTCGCCGAGCTCGACCGCGCCTCCCACCTCCTCGCCGTCCGGGAACCGCAGCACGAGCGTCCCCGCCTCCGCGTCGTGCCGGGGCACGACCGCCACGAGCGGTCCGAGCCGGCTCGCGCTGACCATCACGCCGTCCTCGCCGGCGACGAAGAACGCGCGGTCGCCCCGAACGCCGTGCTCGCCGAGTTCCACCGCGTCGCGGTGATCGAGCCGCAGGCCCTTCACGGGCGTGACGGAGATCCAGGCCACGGTCGCCTCCACGGCCGCAATGGTACGCGGGCCGGCGGCTAGCCTGATGGCCCATGAGCGTCGTCGCCGGATCGCTGTTCGCCCTCGACGACTCCTTCGCGCGCGAGCTCGAGGGGTTGTACGTGCCGTGGCAGGGCACGCCCGTGGCCGAGCCGCGGCTCCTCGCGCTCAACGAGGAGCTCGCCGTCGAGCTGGGGCTCGATCCCGCGGCGCTGCGCTCGGACGGCGGCGTGGCCGTGCTCGCGGGCGGCGCGGTGCCCGACGGCGCCACGCCGGTCGCCCAGGCCTACGCCGGCCACCAGTTCGGCTTCTACTCGCCCCGGCTCGGCGACGGCCGCGCGCTCCTGCTCGGCGAGCTCGTCGACACGCGCGGCCGGCGTCGCGACCTGCATCTGAAGGGCTCGGGGCGGACGCCGTTCGCGCGCGGCGGCGACGGCAAGGCTGTCGTCGGCCCGATGCTCCGCGAGTACGTGGTCGGCGAGGCGATGCACGCGCTCGGGATCCCCACGTCCCGGGCGCTCTCCGTCGTCGCGACCGGCGAGCGCGTGATGCGCGACGCGCCGCTGCCCGGCGCGGTGCTCGCGCGGGTCGCGGCGAGCCACATCCGCGTCGGCACGTTCCAATATGCGGCGATGACCGGCGGCCCGGCGCTCGTGCGGCGCCTGGCGGACCACGCGATCGCCCGTCATCACCCGCACGCCGCCGAGGCCGACAACCCGTACCGCGCGCTCTACGCGAGCGTGCTCGACACGCAGGCGTCGCTCGTCGCGCGATGGATGCTCGTCGGCTTCGTCCACGGCGTCATGAACACGGACAACATGACGATCTCCGGCGAGACGATCGACTACGGCCCGTGCGCGTTCATGGACGCCTTCGACCCGGACACCGTCTTCAGCTCGATCGACCACGGCGGCCGCTACGCGTACGGGAACCAGCCGGTGGTCGCGCAGTGGAACCTCGCCCGGCTCGCCGAGGCGCTGCTGCCGCTCATCGACGCGGACGCCGGGCGCGCCGTCGCGGCCGCCACCGCGCTGCTCGACACCTTTCCCGCCCGCTACGGCGCGCACTGGCGCGACGGCATGCGCGCCAAGCTCGACGTCGCCGACGACGAGCTGATCGCGGACTTCGTCCGCCTCATGCAGGCCGAGCGCGCCGACCACACGGCGACGTTCCGCACGCTGTCCGCCTGGCTGCGCGGCGAGGCGCTGCTGCCCGAGGCGTTCATCGGGTGGGGCCAGCGGTGGCGCGCGCAGGAGCCGGACCCCGACGCGATGGAC
>DATMVH010000414.1:0-2730 GCA_035563395.1 Solirubrobacteraceae bacterium | reverse complement strand
TCGCCCGGCGCGCCGGCGGCCTGTGGCCGCGCGTGGGCGGCGGGCGACGCCGCCCATGCCGCCGCGGCGACGACCAGCCCGAGGGACACGCGCAGACGCTTTCGGTCGCTCCTCCCGTCTCGCGGGCCGCCGTGCCGGCCCTCGGCCGGGGTTGCGCACGGCAACGGCGGAGGTTACGCCTCCTCGCCGCGCCTGCAAGCGCCGGATCCCGGTCGGCGAACCATGCGCCGCCGCACGCGTGTGTCGGGGCCGCCGAACGGGGAAACGAACAGCGACGCCCCGGAGGAAGGACCCGCATGCCCGACCGACCCGCGCTCCACCACCACCCGACGGAAGGCTGAGATGACGGTCAGCGCGTTCGACGTCGCAGAGGCCCGCGCGCACCGCCTGCCGAGCCCCGAACCGCACGTGATCGTGCTCTTCGGCGCGACGGGCGACCTCGCTCGGCGCAAGCTCATCCCGGGCCTGTTCCACCTCAACCGGGTGCGGCTGCTGCCCAAGGAGTACCGGATCGTCGGCAGCACGCTCGAGGACCTCGACGACGAGGAGTTCCGCCGCCACGCGCGCGGCGCGCTCGGCGAGTTCTGCCGCATGGACGTCGCCGACGACGACTGGGACGCGTTCAGCGAGCGGCTCTCGTTCGTGCCGGCGCGCGCCGACCCGCTCGCGGACGCCGTGTCCCGCGCCGAGGAGGAGATCGGCGGCGAGGCGCGCCGGCTGTACTACCTGTCCGTCCCGCCGGTCGCGGCGGGCCCGATCGTGCGGACGCTCGGCGAGGCGGAGCTCGCCGACCGCGCGCGCGTGATCATGGAGAAGCCGTTCGGCACCGACCTCGCCTCCGCCCACGCGCTCAACGAGACGGTGCACGAGGTCTTCCGCGAGGACCAGATCTTCCGGATCGACCACTTCCTCGGCAAGGAGGCGGCGCTCAACATGCTGGCGCTGCGCTTCGCCAACGGCTTCCTCGAGCCGCTGTGGAACCGCGAGCACATCGACCACGTGCAGATCGACGTGCCGGAGTCGCTGTCGATCGGCACGCGCGCCGGCTTCTACGAGGCGACCGGCGCGTTCCGCGACATGATCGTCACGCACCTGCTCCAGATCCTCGCCGTCGTGGCGATGGAGCCGCCGCCGTCGCTCGACCCGCGGCCGCTGGTCGAGGAGAAGACGAAGGTCTTCCGCTCGCTGCTCCCGATCGACCAGGGCGACGTCGTCCTCGGGCAGTACGAGGGCTACCGCGACGAGCCCGGCGTCGCCCCCGACTCGCGCGTGGAGACGTTCGTCGCCGCCCGCGTCTCCGTCGACAACTGGCGCTGGGCGGGCGTCCCGTTCTTCCTGCGCACGGGCAAGTGCATGCGCGAGGGGGCCCGCGTGGTGAGCATCGCGTTCCGAGAGCCGCCCAAGTCGATGTTCCCCGGCTCGTCGGGCGTCGGCGGCGCCGGCCCGGACCACCTGACCTTCGACCTCGCCGACACGCCGCGGCTGTCCCTGTCGTTCTACGGCAAGCGGCCCGGACCCGGGATGCACCTGGAGAAGGCCAGCATGCAGTTCTCGATCGGCGAGACCGTCGCGCACAAGGACGTCCTCGAGGCCTACGAGCGCCTCATCCACGACGCGATGATCGGCGACCGCACGCTGTTCACGACCGCGGAGGGCGTCGAGCGGCTGTGGGAGATCTCCGACCCGCTGCTCAAGAGCCCGCCGCCGCTGCGGCCGTACACGAAGGGCTCCTGGGGGCCGACGGAGATCGGCGCCCTGATCGCCCCGCGGCGCTGGCGGCTGCCGTTCGAGCGCAAGTGGCGCGGGGACGGATGAGCACCGTGGCGGGCCTCGGGACCGCCGCGGCGCGCGGCGCGGCTGCCGGCCTCGCCGGCGTCGCGGTCATGACGGCGGCGGAGAAGCTCGAGCAGCGCTTCACCGGCCGCCCCAGCTCGTACGTGCCCGCCAAGACGATGAGCCGCCTGCTCGGCCTGTCGCGGCCCGACCGGGAGAGCTGGCCGCGCAACATGGCGATGCACTACGGCAACGGCGTGGTGCTCGGCGCGGTGCGGGGCATCATGGCCGCCGCGAACCTGCGCGGGCCGCAGGCCGCGACGCTGCACGCGCCGCTGCGGCTGGCGTGGGACCAGACGCTCGAGAACCTCACGGGCGTCGGCGCCCCGCCGTGGACGTGGCCGCGCGACGAGCTCCTCATCGACGTGGTCCACAAGACGGTGTTCTCGCTGGCCACGGGGGCGGTGACGGACGCGATCGTGGAGCCGCTGGCGACGAGCTCGGCGCGGCGCCGCGGGCTCGGCCTGCGGCTCAAGGGCTTGGCGTGAGCGCGCTCACCACGTCTTGACGCGCTCCACGCGCCGGCGGCGCTCCACGCGCAGGCGCATGTCGAGCGTCATGCAGCCCGACGGCATGCAGCGGATCGGGTTCAGGTCGGCCTCGACGATCTCCGGCGCCGCCCGCAGCAGGAGCGCGAAGCGCAGCAGCAGCTCGCGCACGGCCTCGCGGTCGAGCGGCGGGCTGCCGCGGAAGCCGTCGAGTTGCCGCGCGACGCCCGGGGAGGCGTCGATGAGCTCACCGGCCTCGACGTCCGTGTCCGGCGGGAGGCTGAACGCCGTCGTGCGGGCGAGGCCGGCCTGGCGCCCGCCGAGGCCGATCCCCATCACCGTCCCGAGCTCGGGGTCGGCGACCGCGCCGACGAGCACGTCGGCCCCCGGCGGCACGAGCGGCTGGACG
>DATMVH010000413.1:0-3435 GCA_035563395.1 Solirubrobacteraceae bacterium | reverse complement strand
CCCCGGGCGCCCGCGCCAGCCGAGCCGGCGGCGCGTCTGCGGGCCCACGATGCCGTCGACGGCGAGCCCACGGCGGGCCTGGAACGCGCGCACGGCGCCGTCCGTGCCCGGCCCGCGCAGCCCGTCGATGTCGCCGGAGTAGAGGCCGCGTGCCTTCAGCGCCACCTGCAGGGCGGCCGTGCCGGCGCTGCCGGTGGCGACGGCGGGCGCGAGCAGCACGCCCGCCGCCAGCACGGCGGCGATGCACCGGAAGACACGCATCCCGGGCGACTTCGCGGCCGCCGGGTGTCTCCCTGCCTGGTTCGTCCGATCCCGGGCCGGGGGTAGACCGGGGTCATGAGCACGTCAGACACCACCACCGATCACGACACCATCCGCAAGTGGGCGGAGGAGCGCGGCGGCCGCCCGGCCACCGTCAAGGGGACGGAGTCCGGCGGCGAGGACGCCGGCATCCTGCGGATCGACTTCCAGGACCCCGACGACCGGCTCGAGGAGATCTCCTGGGACGACTGGTTCCAGAAGTTCGACGAGGAGAACCTCGCCTTCCTCTACCAGGAGGAGAAGAAGGACGGCGAGACGTCGACCTTCTTCAAGCTGGTGAAGCGCTAGCCGCCTCCGCGGCGCGGCCCGCGTGCTTGGCCATGAGCTCGCGCTGGGCGCTGCGCGGCTCCGGGCCGGGCTCGCGCCGCGACCACGCCCCGTCCGGCGCGAGCGTCCAGGCGTTCGCGTCGTCGGCGAGGCACAGCTCCAGCGTCTCCATCAGCTCGCGCTTGAGCCGCGGGGACTCGACGGGCGTCAGGAGCTCCACGCGGGTGTCGAGGTTGCGCGGCATGAGGTCGGCCGAGCCGATGTAGATCGTCTGCTCGCCGTCGCGCTCGAACGCGTAGATGCGCGAATGCTCGAGGAAGCGGCCGACGATCGAGACGACGCCGATCGTCTCCGAGACCCCGGGCACGCCGGGGCGCAGGCAGCAGATGCCGCGCACGTTGAGGTCGATCGGCACGCCCGCCTGCGAGGCGCGGTAGAGCGCCTCGATGCAGTCGCGGTCGACGAGCGAGTTCATCTTCATGGCGATCCGGACCTGCCGGCCCTCCTCCGCCGCCGCGATCGTCTGCTCGATCTCCGCGAGGATGCCGTCGCGCATGTGCGCCGGGGCCACCAGCACGCGCCGGAAGCGCCGCGGGCGGGCGAACCCGGTGAGCTGGTTGAACATGTCGGCGACGTCCGCGCCGATCCGCTCGTCGCAGGTGAGCAGCCCGAAGTCCGTGTAGAGCCGCGCTGTCGTCGGGTTGTAGTTGCCCGTCCCGACGTGCACGTAGTGGCGGACCCCGTCGCCCTCGCGGCGCACGATGAGGATGCACTTGGCGTGGGTCTTGAGCGCGGGGAGCCCGTAGACGACGTGGACGCCCGACTCCTCCAGCGCGCGCGCCCACTGGATGTTCGCGCGCTCGTCGAAGCGCGCCTTGAGCTCCACGAGGCAGACCGCCTGCTTGCCGCGCTCGGCGGCGCGGATCAGCGCCGGCACGAGCGGCGAGTCGTCGCTCGTCCGGTACACGGTCTGCTTGATGGCCAGCACGTCGGGATCGGCGACCGCCTGCTCCACGAGCCGCTCGACGGAGGTGGCGAAGGAGTCGTACGGGTGGTGGACCAGGATGTCGCCGCGGCGCATGGCCGCCATCACGTCGGGCGGGTCGTCGTCGTCCGGGAGCAGCCGCGGCTGGGTCACGGGCGTCCACGGCGAGTCGCGCAGGTCGGCGAATCCCGGGACCTTGACGATCTGCCACAGGTCCTGCAGGTCGATCAGTCCCGACACGGGGAACACGTCGTCCTCGTGGACGCCGAGGGCGCGGGTCAGCGGCTCGCGCAGCTCGGGCGCCATGCCCGCCCCCACCTCGACGCGCACGACCTCGCCGAAGCGCCGCCGCCGCAGCTCGTCCTCGACCGCGCGGAGCAGGTCGTCGGCCTCGTCCGAAACGGTGAAGTCGGCGTCGCGGGTGACCCGGAAGACGTCGTGGTCGACGATCTCCATGCCCGGGAACAGCTTGTCGAGGTGCTGGGCGATCAGGTCCTCGAGCGGGACGAAGGTGCGGCCGTCGCCGATCGGCACGAACCGCGGCAGCATCTCCTTCGGCACCTTGACCCGGGCGAAGGTCTCCTGCCCCGTCTGCGGATCGCGGACGAGCACGGCCAGCGACAGCGAGAGGTTGGAGATGTACGGGAACGGGCGCCCGAGGCCGACGGCGAGCGGCGTCAGCACGGGGAAGATCTGGCGGCGGAAGCGCTCGTCGAGCTCCGACCGGAAGCGCGCGTCGACCTCCCGGTAGCCGACGATGCAGATCTTGTGCTCGGTCAGCTCCGGCCGCAGGCGGTCCTCGAAGCAGGCGGTCTGGCGGGCGATCTGGCCGCGCACGACGCGGCGGATCTCCGCGATCGTCTCGGCCGGCGTGCGGCCGTCCTCCCGCAGCTTCTCGATGCCCGCGTCGATCTGGTCCAGCAGGCCGGCGACGCGGACCATGAAGAACTCGTCGAGGTTGCTCGCGTAGATCGCGGTGAACTTCACGCGCTCGAGCAGGCGGGTCGACTCGTCCTCGGCCAGCTGGAGGACGCGGTCGTTGAAGTCGAGCCACGACAGCTCGCGGTTGAAGTACAGCGAGTGGTCGCCGAGATCGGCCGCGGCGGTGGCGACCCGGGGCTGCTGGACGCTGGTCACTGCGCGTGGACTCTAACCGGGTCCGGCGGGGGCGAGGCGCGCTCGGTGACGGCGTACTCCAGCCGCGCGCGGAAGCCCTTGCGCTCCGTGTCGGCCCAGAGCTCCAGAAAGCGCCGGAACAGGAGCTCGCGGCGGGCGCGCAGGTGCACCAGCAGGGCCACGAGCCCGGCGTGGTCGCGCCGGTGCGGGGTGAAGCGCAGGAGCCGCGGGTCGAGGTCGTCCGCGTCGCCGGCGCGGTCCACGAGCGCGGCGGCGTCGCGCGCCTCGAGCTCGTCGAGGAACGCCCGCACCTCGGGGATCTGGACGTCGCAGTCGTGGATCTCCCCCAGGAGGTCCTGCACGTCCTTCGCGATCTTCGTCGCCTTCTCGGCGTAGTCGCCGAACACCGGGCCGGTCACCTCGAGCACGTAGCGCAGGCGCTTGGCGGCGATGCGCATGTCGTGGAGGGCGACGACCTCCTCGCGGTCGGCCGCACGCGGCATGAACGAGCAGAGCTCGTCGAGCCGGACGAGGACGATCCGCGCCGCGTTGTCAGCGAGCGGACCGGCCGGATCGAGGTGCTTGACCCTGCGGGCCTTCACGCCTCGTCGTCCGCCGCTCCGTCGGTGCTGCCCGCCGGCGCCGGCTCGACCACCGACACGATCGACCCGGTGGCCTCGGCTTCCGAGGCCGCCGGGGCGGCGTCCTGCGCGTCCGGCGGCGGGGCCGGCTCCTCGGCCGCCGCG
>DATMVH010000412.1:0-2237 GCA_035563395.1 Solirubrobacteraceae bacterium | reverse complement strand
TCCGGCGCCGAGGTCTGCGCGCTGCGGGCCGCCGCGCCGGTCGTCGAGGACTTCCAGGCGAGCGCCGACGCGGACGACGCGCTCGCCGAGCGCCTGATGGTGCGCCACGGCGTGCTGCCGGACGTCGCGAAGGCGCTGCGCGCCGTCTCGCGGGCCTACCGCGGCTACGGCGGGAGCGCCCGCGTCGACAGGCCGCTCGACGACGGCGAGACGCTCCCCTTCGCCGGCCGCGCGCTGCGGGTCCTTCGCCGCCCCGGTCACTCGCCGTCGGACACCGTCTTCCACGACGAGCGCTCGGGCGAGCTCATCGGCGGCGACCATCTGCTGGCGCGGATCTCGTCCAACCCGCTGATCGCCCGCCCGCTGCCGGGCGACGACGGGGACGGCGAGCGCACCCGGTCGCTGCTCGCCTACCTGGCGTCGCTCCGGAAGACCCGTGAGCTCGAGCTCTCGGTCGTGCTGCCCGGCCACGGCGACCCGGTCGACGACCACGTCGCGCTGATCGACGAGCGCCTGCGCGGACACGAGCGTCGCGCCCGCCGCATCGCGCGCCTGCTGGCGGGCGAGCCGCGCACCGCCCACGAGATCGCGCGCGGGCTGTGGGGCGACGTCGCCCTCACGCAGACGTACCTGACGCTGAGCGAGGTGCTCGGCCACCTCGACGTGCTGGTCGAGCGCGGGGAGGCGGTCGAGCACGACGACGCAGGCGTCAGCCGCTTCGCCGTGAGCTAGTGGAGCACCCGCCAACGTTCGCCGGATTGACATAACGAGGCTCGTGGCCGTCGCCGTCGAACTCGTGCGCCGGGACAACTCGGCGCGAGGGGCAGACTTGGCGGCCAAGGTGACGCTGCGAGAGATCTCCAACGAGGAGGGCAACCGGCTGTTGCGGATCGTGCGCCGCACGTCGGGTTCGGTGGTGACGTGGCGGCGCGCGCAGATCGTGCTGCTGGCGGCGCAGGGCATGACGCCGACGCGCATCAGCGAGGTCGTGTTCACCGACCCGGACACGGTGCGCGACGTGATTCACAACTTCAATCGCGACGGGTTCGACGCGTTGTATCCGCGCTACAAGGGCGGGCGGCCACCGACGTTCACGCTGCCCAAGCGCCAGGAGATCAAGCGCATCGCTTTAAGCGACCCGCAAGACCTCGGCCAGCCGTTCGCGACCTGGTCGCTGGCCAAGCTGGCCGACTATCTGGTCGCCGAGGGGGTGGTTTCGGACATCTCCCACGAAGGGCTGCGGCAGCTGCTGCACGCCGAGGGCGTCCGCTTTCAAGCGGTGAGAACGTGGAAGCGCTCCAACGACCCGGACTTCCAAGCCAAGCGCGACCGGATCGTCGAGCTCTACGCGCTCGCTGACGCCGGCGAAGCGGTCGTGATCTGCCTCGACGAGTTCGGGCCGCTGAACTTGCAGCCCCAGCCCGGTGGTCGCGGCTGGGCGCCCAGAGCCAAGCCCAAGCGCATCCGCGCGACGTTCACCCGCCCGCACGGCATCCGGCATCTGATGTCGGCCTACGACGTCGGCGCCGACCGCCTGTACGGGCACATCAAACAGCGCAAAGGGCGTGTCGAGTTCCTCGCCTTCTGCCGCTACGTCCGCAGCCTCTACCCGTGCGGAATCCGGCTCCACTTCGTGCTGGACAACTTCAGCGCGCACAAGGGCGAGAAGGTCCGCCAGTGGGCGGCCGACAACAACGTGGAACTGGCGTACACGCCGTTCTACGCGTCCTGGCTGAACCGGATCGAGGCGCAGTTCCGCGCTCTGCGCTACTTCACCCTGGCCGGCACCGACCACCCGGACCACGCCACCCAGGCGCGGCTGATCCGCCGCTACATCGCCTGGCGCAACCGCAACACCGACAACCCGCGCCTACGCGCGCTCGTCAACACGGCAAACGTTGCCTGACGCTCCACTAGCTAGGACGATCTACTGGGTCCCAAGCTACGAGCAGGCGCTTCGCGACTACTTGCCGGAGAGGTACGGCCAGCTCATGGTCGACGACTTCGACAGCCGCCGGGCGACCGAGCTCCTCGAGGAGCACCGCGGGATGGGACTGAAGCCGTCGACGATCCGGAACGCGCTCTTGCCGCTTCGCTGATCTATAGGCGCGCGCGCGGCGAGCCGGCCTGGTGCAGCACGATCCGATGTCCGGCCTGGGGATTCCGGCCGTTCATCCACCCAAGATGCGCGTCGCGAGTGCCGCGAATGCGAACGTTCCCTCGAGGTCCTGACGCCC
>DATMVH010000411.1:0-3661 GCA_035563395.1 Solirubrobacteraceae bacterium | reverse complement strand
GCCGCCGCCGGCTCCCCCGATCCCGATCGCGTTTGCGGCGACCGCCACGGGCCCGAGCCCGGCGCCGGGCAGCAGCGCCGCGAACGAGCGCCGGACACCGCGCAGGGCGGTGCGGTACTCCCGGCAGCCCGAGCACTCGCGCATGTGCTTGCGCGCGCGGCCCGAGGCCTTCACGCCACGGTCGTAGGCGGCGAGCAGGTCGCGCCGGATCTCGCAGCAGTCGGCGTCGCGCGCCTCCGCCGCCTCGACGAGGCCCACGCGCGCGCGGACCAGCAGCGACTTGACGGCGGGCACCGTGACGTCGAGCGCGGCGGCGAGGTCCTGGTAGGAGAGCCCGTCGATCTCGCGCATGAGCAGCGCGGAGCGCTGCTGCTCCGGCAGCCGTCCCACGTCCGCGACGAGGCGGCGCAGGTCCTCGCGGCGCTGCGCCTCCTCGATCGGGTCGTGCAGCGGCTTGCACGACACCTGGAAGACGTCCGCGGGGGCGGGAGCCGGGCGGCGCAGGTGATCCATGCACCGGTTGTGCGCCACCCGGTAGAGCCACGCGCGGACGGTTATCGGCCGGTCATCCGCGCGCAGCGCCCCGTAGGCCCGGACGAAGACGTCCTGCAGCACGTCTTCTGCGTCCTGCCGCGACGCCCCGCCGAGCATCTGCCGCACGTAGGCGAACAGCTTCTGGCGGTAGCGGTCGTGCAGGACGCGGAACGCCTCGTCGCCGCCCGCGCGGAAGGCCGCCACGAGCTGCTCGTCCGAGCGCAGCCGCAGCAGGGGCGTCGCCACCGACAGGCGGCGGACCGGCGACGCGGGGACGTGCAGGACTGAAGCTTCCACGGATGCGTCCTCGCTCGGGCGAGGTCCCGACCATAACCGACCCGGAGGCGGCCCGTGCCGCCCTCGGTCAGCCCAGGTTCGCCATGACGTGCTTGATGACCGTGTAGTCCTCCAGCGCGTACATCGAGAGGTCCTTGCCGTGACCGGACTGCTTGAGCCCGCCGTGCGGCATCTCGGACGCGAGCGGGATGTGGTCGTTGATCCACACGCACCCGAACCGCAGCGCGCGCGACATGCGCAGCGCCCGGCCGACGTCGCGCGTCCACACGGAGGACGCCAGCCCGTAGGGCGTCCCGTTGGCCCACTCGATCGCCTGCGCCTCGTCCGTGAACGGCTGCACGGTGATGACCGGCCCGAAGATCTCGCGCTGGATCATCTCGTCGGCCTGGCGCAGCCCGCCGACGACCGTGGCCTCCAGGAAGAAGCCGGGGCCCTCGGGCTCGTGGCCGCCCGCGACCACCTCGGCGTGCTCCGGCCGGCGCTCGAGGAAGCCCTCGACGCGCTCGCGCTGGCGCGAGGAGTTGAGCGGCCCCAGCGTCGTCTCGGGATCGAACGTGTCGCCGGTCTTGTAGCCCTTCGCCTGGTCGGCGAGACCGCCGAGGACGTCGTCGTAGACCTTCGAGGACGCCAGCACGCGCGTCGCGGCGGTGCAGTCCTGGCCCGCGTTGTAGTAGCCGGTGCCCGCGATCGTCTCGAGCGCGGCCTCCATGTCCGCGTCGTCGAAGACGATCACCGGGGCCTTGCCGCCGAGCTCGAGGTGCGTGCGCTTGAGCGTCGCGGCGGACTCGCGCTGGATCCACTTGCCCGTCTCCACCGACCCCGTGAGCGCGACCATCTCGACGTCGTCGTGCTGCACGATCGCCGCGCCGGCCTCGTTGCCGCCGGCGATGACGTTGAGGACGCCCTTGGGGAGGAACTCGGCGGCGATCTCGGCCAGGCGCAGCGTGGTGATCGGCGTGGTGGGCGCCGGCTTGAGGACGATCGTGTTGCCCGTCGCGAGCGCCGGGCCGATCTTCCACACCGCCATCATCATCGGGTAGTTCCACGGCGTGATCTGGCCGACGACGCCGACCGGCTCGCGGCGGATGATCGACGTGTAGCCCTCGAGGTACTCGCCGGCGGCGCGGCCCTCGAGGCAGCGCGCGGCGCCCGCGAAGAAGCGCAGGTGGTCGACCATCGCGCCGATCTCGTCGTCCTTGACCGCCTGCAGCGGCTTGCCCGCGTTCAGCGCCTCGAGCTCGGCGAACTCGTCGCCGCGCTCCTCGATCGCGTCGGCGATCTTGAGCAGGGCCAGCGCCCGCTCGCCGGGCGTGGTCGACGCCCAGCCGTCGAACGCGGCGCGCGCGGCGCGCACCGCGCGGTCGACGTCCTCGGGCCCGGACGACGGGGCGTGCGCGATCGTCTCTCCGGTCGCCGGGTTGAGGACCTCGTCCGTGCGACCGTCCGCCGTCTCCACGGGCGCGCCGTCGATGAAGTTCCGCAGTGACCCGATCTCCACGCTCGTCGCCATCCGGCGCTCCTCTCCTCGGACTGGAAGTGGGACCACCGTATCGGAGCGGGTAGGTGGCTCCCCATGCCTTCGCCGCGCTTCGTCTACCAGGTTTCGCAGGAGCAGTTCCCGCCTGAGGAATTGCTGCGCCAAGCCGTCGAAGCCGAGGCTGCGGGGTTCGACGGCGTGTCCTCCTCCGACCACCTGCAGCCCTGGTGGGAGGGCGGCGAGTCGGGGCACACGTGGCCGTGGCTCGGCGCCGCGGGACAGGCGACGGAGCGCGTCCTGCTCGGCACGGGCGTCACGCCGACCGCCGCCCGGTACCACCCCGCCCTGATCGCGCAGGCGTGGATGACGCTCGAGCGGCTGTTCCCCGGCCGGATGTTCCTCGGCGTCGGCTCGGGCGAGTCGCTCAACGAGACGCCGATCGGCGACGACTGGCCGGCGCCGCGCGACCAGGTCGCGCGCATGGAGGAGGCGCTCGAGATCATCCGCCGGCTGTGGGACGGCGAGACGCTCAGCGAGCGCGGGCGCTTCTACACCACCAAGGACGCGCGGCTGTGGACGCGCTCCGAGCGCCAGCCGCCGATCTGGGTCTCGGCGTTCGGGCCCCAGGCCGCGGGCGTCGCCGCGCGCTGGGGCGACGGCGTCTGGACGCTCGCCGACCCGGACCAGGTCAAGACCGTGGTGGACGCGTACCGCGGCGAGTGCGACGCCATCGGCCGCCAGCCCGGGGAGATCGTCCTGCAGGCGCAGGTCTCCTGGGCACCGGACGAGGACGCGGCGCTCGAGGGCATTCGCGTGTGGAAGGGCGCCCAGCCGCAGGAGTACTTCACCGACGAGTGGCACGTCCCGCGCGAGATGTACGCACACGGGGAGGAGACGGTCGACGACGAGGCGCTCAAGGAGAAGGCGATCGTCTCGTCCGATCCCGAGGTCCACGTCGAGCGCCTGAGGGAGATCGTCGACCTCGGCCCGACCGTCGTCGTGGTGCAGAACAACTCGGGCGCGGCGCCGCTCGACGCGATCCGCGTCTACGGCGAGCGGGTGCTTCCCAAGCTGCGTTAGCGCTCGCCGTCGCGGAGGACGCGGGCCCGCGCGAGGGAGAGGTTCATCCGCGTCTCGTCGACGGCCGGCGCGCGGGCGCCGTCCCGGGCGGGTGGCGGCGGGGGCGCCGGCGCCGGACCGGAGGGCGACGCAGAGCGGACCGGCCGGTAGACGTACGCGCTCCCGACGCGCTCGGGGGCGACGTGCGCGATCCCCGGGGGCAGCGCCTCGCCGGCGCCGAGGAACAGGCGCCCGTCGTCCGGCAGCCGCGCGGCGATCCGCGCGAGCGCGCAG
>DATMVH010000410.1:0-9704 GCA_035563395.1 Solirubrobacteraceae bacterium | reverse complement strand
ACCGCGGCGTCGCGCTCCTCGGCCACCTCGAGCAGCCCGGCGCCGAGCGCGCCTCGCGCACCACGACCGACGCGGCGACGTCCGCGGGAAGCCGCGCGCGTGCCTCGGCCAGCGCCTCCTGCGCGGTCCGCCCGAGCAGCGCGCGGTACTCCGCGTCCACGCGCGCTGGCTCATGGGCCACGGCGCCGGGATGACGACGACGACGATCGTGGCCGGCACCGGCGTGAGCGTGCGCGGGTTCTTGTGGAAGAACGGCGGGATCATCGCGTCGCGGCCCATCGCGAAAGGATTCGCGTCGAGCCGTAGATCGCCACGAGCGTGACGCTGAAGATCGAGATCACCGCGCCGGCTGCCAGGACGGTGGCGGCCCAGGTCGATCCCGTGACCGTCGGCAGCCCCTCCCAGACTGGGGCCCGGTAGCGGTCGATCGCCGCGGCCGCCTCGGGCGGCATCCCGACGACTTCACCCACTCGGGCAGCCGCTCGAGGTCGGGCCCGCGGTCGTGCTCGCCGTCCTCCCGGCTCACGCGTCCCGCCGCTCGATGTAGCTCATGACGTGCTTGATCCGGGTGTAGTCCTCGAGCCCGTAGAGGGAGAGGTCCTTGCCGTAGCCGGACTTCTTGAAGCCCCCGTGCGGCATCTCGGCGACCAGCGGGATGTGGCAGTTCACCCACACGCAGCCGAAGTCGAGCCGCCGCGATATCCGCATCGCGCGCCCGTGGTCCTCCGTCCACACGCTCGAGGCCAGGCCGAACTCCACGCCGTTGGCCCACTCCACCGCCTTGTCCTCGTCGTCGAAGGTCTGGACGGAGATGACCGGGCCGAAGATCTCCTTCTGGATCATCTCGTCGTCCTGGCGCAGTCCGTCGACGACCGTGGGCTCGAAGAAGTAGCCGCGGCCGCCCTGGCGGTGGCCGCCCGCGACGACGTTCACGTGGTCGGGCACGCGCTCCAGGAAGCCGCTGACGTGCGCGAGCTGGTTCGCGTTGTTGAGCGGGCCGTAGAGCACGTCCTCGTCCTCCGGCGGGCCGGTCCGCGTGCTTCTCGCCTGCTCCGCGAGCGCGGCGACGAACTCGTCGTGCACGCGCGGGCCTGCGAGCACGCGCGTGGCCGCGGTGCAGTCCTGGCCGGCGTTGAAGTAGCCCGCGAGCGCGATGTTCTCCGCCGCCAGCTCGAGGTCGGCGTCGTCGAAGACGATCACCGGCGCCTTGCCGCCGAGCTCGAGGTGCACGCGCTTGACCTCGTCCGCCGCCGTCCTCGCCACCGCCATGCCCGCGCCCACGCTGCCGGTGATCGACACCATCTGCGGCACCCGATGGGCCACGAGCGCCGCGCCGGTGTCGCGGTCGCCGCAGACGACGTTGAAGACGCCCGGCGGGAGGAACTCCGCCATCACCTCGGCCATCCACACCGTGCTGGCGGGCGTGGTGTCAGACGGCTTGAGGACCATCGCGTTGCCGGCGGCGAGCGCCGGCGCCCACTTCCACACGGCCATCATCGCCGGGTAGTTCCACGGCGTCACCGCCGCGCACACGCCGACGGGCTCCCGCCGGATGAACGACGTGTACCCCTGCATGTACTCGCCCGCAGACTTGCCCTCGAGCACGCGCGCAGCGCCCGCGAAGAAGCGGATCTGGTCGCACATCGGCGGCACCTCGTCGGACTTCGTGAGCGCCTTCGGCTTGCCGGTGTTCCGGCACTCGATGTCGACGAGCTCGTCGGCGCGCGCCTCGATCGCGTCGGCGATCCGCAGCAGCGCGAGCTGCCGCTCGCCCGGCGTGGCGTCGCGCCATTCGCCGAACGCGCGGCGCGCCGACTCGAACGCGGCGTCGAGGTCGGCCGCGCCCGACAGCGGCGCGGTCGCGTACGCCTCGCCCGTGCTCGGGTCGATCACCTCGGTCGTGCGCCCGTCGGCGGCGGGCACGAGCTCGCCGTTGATGAAGTTGCTGAGCTCGGAGCTCATCGGGCCTCCTCCTGATGGCGATGACGGTGGGTCGGCGGCACGTCGAGCGCCGGGTTGAGGTCGAAGAAGCCGTCCGGCTTCAGCCAGAACGAGACGGTGTCCACCGGCATCACGGGCCACTCCTCCGGGCGCGTGACGTGGTGGATGCCGAAGACGTACCAGAGCACGACGTCGGTGTCCTCGATCGAGCGGTTCCGGGCGGTCCACACGGGCAGCCCGAGGTCCTCCCCGCTCTGGACCACGAACTCCCCGCACGGCCAGCGCTCGTCCTCGTCGTGCGGCGTGACCCACAGGGTGTGGCCGATGACCTCCGCGCGGCGCAGGACGGGCGAGTCGGGGTCGAGCATCGCGGGGATCGCCGCGCCCGGGACGAGCTTGTAGCCGACGGGCGCGCCCAGCGCGTTGCGCACCCGCTCGTTGACCACCTTCCACGCGCGCTGGGTGTGCCAGTCGTAATCCTGCTTGCCCTCCTCCTCCGTCCGCAGCGGCGTCGAGCGCTGCACGAGGGCGAGTCCGTGCGGGTTGTCCGGCCCCACGGGCAGCTGCCCGGACTCCGTCGCGTAGACGGTGTTCGCCTCCCCGTCGACGTCGAGGTCGAGGCGGGCGACGAGGAAGTGCTGGTGGAACGGGGCGTACGTGCGCTCGTCCACCAGCGTGCCGTACGGCGGCTGCTCGCCCTCGGGGAAGTGCGTGGTGACCATGATGCCGGTCGCGCGCACCTCGCACTCGATGTTGCCGTCCTGGTAGAAGCGCCAGTAGACGAGGTACTCGTAGTTCGCCACGGTGACGTGGAAGGAGACGACGAGCCGGCGCGCGCGGCGCACCTCCGCCCCGGCCTGCGCGTCGACGTGCTTCCAGAGGACCGCGTCGTCCTCCTCGTGGATGCAGATCGCGTTGCGGATCGTGTACGGCTCGCCGTGCGTGTCGTGCAGCACGGCGTCCCGGTAGACGATCTCGCCAAGGCAGTCGCAGCCGAGCTCGAGCGACGTGGTCATGAAGCCGAGCCCCCACTCCCCGATGTCGAAGGCGGTGCGGCGGTAGTGATCGGTCGTGGGGTCGCGGTACGGGACGACCATCTCGGCGAACGACAGGCGGTGCGCGACCGGGCGGACGCGCCCCCCGTCCTCGTAGCCGACGGTGTGGAGGACGAGGCCCTCGCGATGGTTGAAGCCGATCCGCAGCGACCACTTCTGCCACCGCAGCTCGTTGCCGTCCATGGTGAAGGAGGCGCCCTCGGGCTGCACGATGCCCAGCGGCTGGACGTCCTCGCGGACGCGCAGGCCCGGGACGAGGTGCGGCAGGTACTCCCCCATGGTGGCCGGCTCGTCGACGCGCTTGGTGTCCTCGATCTCGAGCAGCTCCATCCGGTTGAGGTCCACGACGAGGTGCAGGCCGGTGACCGGGTTCGCGTACGGGCTCGCGCCGGGCTCGCGCCGGTACCACACGTCGGCCCAGGCGAGCCGCCGGTCGTCGTAGGGCTCGGGCAGCAGGTGCGCGCCGTAGGCCCACGTGTCGATGAGGACGAGGTCCATGTCGGTCACACCGCGCGCTCGCAACGCGTCGACGACGCGCGGGTCCCGCTTGAGCGTCTCGTTGCACTCGAGGAACTCGTCCACGGTCATGTTGGGCTGCTCGCCGGGGTGGTGCTCCCAGGCGAGGACGCCGTGGTCGTCGAGCGACACGTGCGCCTTGTAGGCCTCGCCGTCGTCCCGGTTCCAGCAGATCACCTCGGCCGCGCGGGGGATCGGGTCGCCCGCGCGGTGCTCGCGGACGGCGGCCTTCGACGGCTCCTTCAGCTCGATCGAGGCGAAGCGCCAGCGCTCGCCCACGCCGCGCTGCTCGCGCAGGATGGCCGCCGCCGCCCGGATCTCCTCCGCGGTGAGCGGGTCGAGCGGATGCGGCGTTCCGGCGGCCATGGAACCTCCTCCTCGCGGGATGCAGGGCGCGCATCGTCGAAGATGACGTGCCGCGGCGCAACCGTCGCGCGGACGAGCCCTGCGGCGCGGGTTTGGATCTCCAAACGGGTTCGCGGCGACCGTGGCCTGCGTACCATCGCCCGGCATCGCCGCCCCGTGATCGACACGCTGCGGCACGTCCCGCACGCGAGAAGAGGGCCGGGCCATGGCGGGAGCGAACGTCGAGCCGTGCCTGCACATCGAGGCGTACGAGTCCCACCATGCCGCAGAGCCGGACCTGCTCGACAAGGGGCTGGCGCGCGACGCGGTCGGGCTGTTCGGGAGCGCGATGATCGCCACTTCGGTGCTGCTCGTCGCCTATGCCTACCGCGCGCTCAACCGGGTGGCGCCGGACGCCGGCACGTCGTTCGCCTGGACGGTCGAGGCGTTCGGCCCGCACATCGGCTCGATGTGCGGCTGGGGGCTCGTGCTCGCCACCATCATCATGCGCTCGAACCTCGCGGGCGTGGCGGTGACGGTCTTCTACAAGGCCTTGCCTGACCGCTTCTCTCGCAGATCCACCCGGCGCATCGCATCCCGAGCTACGCGACGCTCGTGGCCGGCATCCGGACCGCGGTCTTCGATGCGGTGAATGACCGTCATCAGCGAGAAACGTGCTCGTGGACTCGATCCTGTCGCTCGGCCTGATGATCTGCTTCTACTACGGGCTCACGGCGTTCGCCGCCGCGTGGTACGCCCGGCACGAGCTCCGCAGCGTCGAGGCGGTGCTGCTCGAGGGCGTCGTTCCCGCGCGCGGCGGCCTGACCTCGAGCGCGATCTTCGCGAGGCTCGCGGTCGACACGATCGATCCGGAGTACGGCAGCGGCGGGTCGGTGTTCGGCGTCGGGACCGTGTTCGTGCTCGGCGTCGGCGTGCTGCTCGGCCTCGTCGTGATGTTCGCCTGGCAGGCGCGAGCCGGCGCGTCTTCCGCGGCGAGACGCTCCGGCACGACGCGCCGACGCTCGTCGTCGCCGCGGAGTGACCCGCGCGGGCGCTTACGGCATCCGGGTCCGGAACTAGCGTGTCCGCCCGTGCCGGCGATCGGGGTGATGCGCGAGGGCCCGCTCCACGCCGCCGTCAAGGCGCTGCTCGCGGAGCCCGGCGACCGCCTCGAGGTCCCCGTCGGCCGGTTCGTGATCGACCTCGTCCGCGCGGACGGCGAGCTCGTGGAGGTGCAGACGGGGAGCTTCGGCGCACTCGGCGCGAAGCTCGACGCGCTGCTCGACGAGCACCGCATCCGTATCGTCCACCCGATCGCGGCCGAGCGCCGGATCGTCCGAGCGGACGAGCACGGCGAGGTCCTGAGCGCCCGGCGCTCGCCGAAGCGGGCCACGGCCGTGGCGGTGTTCGGCGAGCTCGTCGCGTTCCCGTCGCTGCTCACGCATCCGAACCTGACGATCGAGGTCCTGCTCCTGCGCGAGGATCACGTCCGCGGTGTGCGGCCCGCGGTCGTTCGCGGGCGTCGGCGGGACCCGGGCGAGCGCCGGCTGGTCGACGTGTTGGAGCGGATCCTTCTGCGGACGCCGCAGGACGTCCTCGCGGCCCTGCCCGCGTTGCCGCCCGAGCCGTTCAGCACGCGCGAGCTCGCGGCCCGCCTCGGGTGCAGCCCCATGCTGGCCCGGCGGACGCTCTACTGCCTGCGGTCGATCGGGATCGTCGAGCCCGCGGGCAAGCGGGGCCGTGCGCCCCTGCACGCGCTGCGGGCCGCGACCTCGCCCGCCGCGGGTAGCCACGTGGGATGAGCGCGAAGCCGTCGATCGTCCACGAGGACGAGCGTGAATGGGAGGGGTGGGCCGAGGACGACGCCGCCGGGCGTGGCGACGTGCGGTGGAGGACGCTGATCAGCGCCGGTCTCACGGAGAGCACAGGGCTCACCCTCGGCGTCGCCCGGGTGCCGAGCGGCGGCCGGCTGTCCGCCCATCGCCACGAGCAGCCGGAGGTGTACCTCGTCCTCGACGGCACCGGGCTCGTGACCATCGACGGGTCGCCGAGCCCGCTGCGCGCGGGCACGAGCGTCTTCGTCCCCGGCGGCGCGGTCCATGGCGTCCGCTCGACCGGGCCGACCGACCCTCCGCTTCGCGTACGTGCTCGCCGCCGACGCGTTCCAGGACGTGGAGTACGAGTTCGTCGACGAAGCGTGACGGCGCGCGGGATCCGGGCGCCGAAAGACCCCGCGCTCAGCCGATCGGGGGATCGCGCTCGCGTGCGCCCCGATCGCGTCCGCCGTGCGGCGGATCGACCCGGCGGCGCGTCGGATCTAGGCTCTGGGCATGCTGGAAGCGCTGGCGGCGCTGGGTGCCGTGGCCGCCGTCGCAGTCGCGGCGTGGCCGCGCGCGCGTCCGGTCGCCGTCTGGGCGGTGACCGGCGCGAGCGGGTTCTCGCTCGCGACCAGCGTCGTCGCGTTCCTGGGCCCCGGCCGCACGAGCGGGTGGCTGTCCCTGCTCGAGTCGGGCGCGCTGATCACGCTCGTCTTCCTGGCGTTGCGACGCGCCCCCGGCCGTCCGGGTGCGATCGCCGCCGTGGTCGCCGGCGCGGCCACCGTGCTCATCGTCCCCGCGCACGAGACCACGTCCGATTCGGCGCTCGCCAACGCGGCGGGAATGGCCGTCTGGGGCTTCGCCGCGCTGCTCGCCGCGGGCGCCGCCCGATACCTCGAGGCGCTCGACGCCCGGCGGGCGCGCTCGGTGGCCGAGGCCCGACGCGCGCAGCGGCTGGCGCTTGCCCGGGATCTGCACGACTTCGTGGCCCACGATGTGAGCGCGATCGTCGTACAGGCCCAGGCGGCACAGGTCGTCGGGACGCGCGAGCCACAGGAAGCGCTGGCGGCGTTGCAGCGGATCGAGCAGGCCGGACTGCACGCGCTGTCGGCGATGGACCGCGCGGTCGATGCGCTCCGGGACGCCGGCCCGCCGGGGAGCCCGCGGACCGGCGCGATGAGCGAGCGGGCACTGCCTGCGGATGGGCACGGGTTGCCCGACCTCCGGGCGCTGACCTCGCGGTTCGAGGCCACCGGCCGTGCCCGCGTGACGCTCGACGTCGCGGACGGCATCGCCGAGGGCGTCCCGGCGGAGGTCGGGCACACCGCCTATCGACTGGTCGCGGAGGCGCTGACGAACGTCCTTCGCCACGCGCCCGGCGCGGCGCGCGTCGAGCTGGCGATCACCGGTGCGCGCCTCGGCGACGCTCCAGCGGTCGCGGTGTCCGTCAGCAACGACGCCGGCGGATCGGCCGGCGCCCTGCGCCCGCAGGATCGCACCGGCGGGTTCGGCCTGGCGGGTCTGCGGGAGCGCGTCGAGGCGCTCGGCGGCACGTTCGACGCCGGCCCGCACGATGGCGGCTGGCAGCTGAGGGCCGTCCTGCCGCTCGGAACCGCGCCGGATCGGCAGTGAGAGGATCGGCGGGGTGGTGACGCGGGTCCTCATCGCCGACGACCAGGAGGCCATCCGGCATGGGTTCCGCCTGATCCTGGACGCGCAACCCGACATGCAGGTGGTGGGCGAGGCCGGCGACGGCGAGATGGCGGTGGCGCTCGCGCGCCGGCTCCGCCCGGACGTCGTGCTCGCCGACGTCCGCATGCCGCGGCTGGACGGCCTCGAAGTCACGCGGCGGCTCGCCGGCCCGGACGTCGAGGATCCGCTCCGGGTCATCGTCGTTACGACCTTCGATCTCGACGAGTACGTGCACGGCGCGCTGCGCAACGGCGCGTGCGGCTTCCTGCTCAAGCGCGCGGGGCCTGCCCTGCTCGTGGAGGCGGTACGCGCCGCGATGGCCGGCGACGTGCTCATCAGCCCGTCCGTGACGGTGCGGCTCCTCCGTCACCTCACCGAGCCGCGCCCCAGCGAGCTCCACGAGCCGCTCGAGCCACTGACGACGCGCGAGCTCGACGTCGCCCGGCTCGTGGCACACGGGCGCACGAACGCCGAGATCGCGTCCGAGCTGTTCATCACGCCGGGCACCGTCAAGACCCACGTCGCGAACATCCAGCGCAAGCTGGGGGTGCGCAACCGCGTCGGCATCGCGACGTGGGCGTGGGACGCCCGGCGCGTCACCGCCTGACACCGCTCTGCGACTCGGCGGACCCGCCGTCCGCCGAGCGCCCGCATATCTGTCGATCGACACATGGCCGGCGGGAGACCGAGGCCCGATCGTCTCAGCTGTGTCGAGAACCGACTTCCCGAGACGATCGCGTGTGAACGCGACTCCCGCGCTGCTCCGCGGCGCGACGCGCGCCGGCGTCGACGCCCCCGTGCGCCACGGCCGGCGCACTCACGGCGTCCCCTTCGGCGGCGCGCCCGTGTCCCGCCCGCAGCGCCGATGGGTGCGGTGGGTGACATGGGCCGCCATCCTCGCTCCACTGCCGTACAGCTTGTCCCGCCTCCTGTGGGCCGCCGGCATCCCGCTCGGGATCGAGGAAGAGCTGCTGCGCGACTTCCAGAGCCCCGGCCGGGGATCGCTGTACATCCTCTGCCTCGCGCTGCTTCCCGAAGGTACCGCCCTGTTCACGCACACCTTCGTGGCGTCGCAGACCCGGACGGTGCCGCACCGGATCCCGTACGCGGGCGGCCGCCCGGTTCGCCCGGCGCTGATCGTCGCGGCGCTGCTTCCTCCCATCGTGATCCTTGCGGGCTTCAACGCCTGGAGCCTCGGGCCGATCACGGACGGCTTCACCATTCCGGCGTCGAACGCGGGGCTGCCCGGTTGGTCGTTCTGGGGCCAGGTGGCGACGTTCTGGATCTGGGGCATCGCATTGACCGTCGCAACCGCCGCCTACTGGCACGCGACACGCGCGCGGGTCCGGGACGGCTCGACCGGCCCGGATGCGGCGGCCACGCCATGACCGCACCGAAGCCGCGCCCCAGCGCGCTCGCGAGCGAACCTCGCTGGGTCGCGGCCGTCACGTGTGTGGCGATCGTCGCGCCGCTGCCGTACGGCCTGTCGCGACTGCTCTGGGCAGCCGGCATCCCGGCGGGCATCGACATGGAGCTGCTGCGCGAGCTCCACAGCCCGGGATGGGGCTCGCTCTACATCCTGTTCCTGGCACTGCTCGCGGAGTCCACGGCCGTCTTCACGCATGTCTTCGTCCGCTCCCGCGCGCGCCGAACGCCGGCGTGGCTCCCCGGCGTGGGCGACCGACCGGTCCGCCCGTCGCTCGTGATCGCCATCCTGCTGGTGCCGGTCGGGGTGCTCACATGGCGCGGAGCGCTGCATCTCGAGCTCGTCCTCAACGGGTTCCGTATCCCTGACCACATCACCGGCGTGCCGGATTGGTCGCTGTGGGCCCAAGCCGCGCTCGTCTGGACGTGGGGCGCGTCGCTCGCCATGGCCACGCTCGCGTACCACCGCGCCACGCGCGCGTGGAGGGCTCCCCCGACCGGCGCGTTGCAGCTCGCGCCGCCTACACGCTCCAAGGGAAGCTGACCGGCACGTCCGACCACACCGTCGGACGCGTGAAGGCCTACGAGGCCGTCGTCAAGGGCGAGAACCCCGGCGGACGACTCGGGCTACGAGCTGCATCGGGGCGCCCGGATTTGAACCGGGGACCTCACCGACCCGAACGGTGCGCGCTACCAGGCTGCGCTACGCCCCGATCTGCCTGAGTCTAGCGTGACTCAGGGGATCGGCGCCGGTCCGGAACCGCCGAGCGCGGCGGTCACGGCCTGTGACGTGTCGCCGGTCGGCACCGCGTCCCCGGACGTCGTGGCGGCGTCCCTGACCGCCGAGACCACCGTGGTCGCCGGCTCCGGCGCCGCCGGCGCGGGCGCCGAGGCGGGGGGCGACGCAGGCGCT
>DATMVH010000409.1:0-3680 GCA_035563395.1 Solirubrobacteraceae bacterium | reverse complement strand
GCTCGCGGCGCTGGTCAACGCGCTCGATCCCGGCGCGGTGGTCATCGGCGGAGGGCTCGGGCTCCACGACGGCTACCGGGCGCGCGTCGAGGCCGCGCTGCGTGCGGCCGTCTACGACCCGGCCGCCCGAGAGCTGCCCGTGCTGCCGGCCGCGCTTGGGCCGGCGGCGGCGGTCATCGGGTCGGCCTGCGCGGCGGTGGACGCGGCGTCGCGGGGATGAAGGCCCGCGCTGCGCGAAGGTCGCGCGCGCCGTGCGGCGGGCCGGACCCGGCGCGCGGACAGCGCGCTCTCTTGACACACCTGCCGCGCCATGACAGTTTCGCGCGCTGCCAGGTCGCGGAGCGGGGAATGGGGTGATGGGGCTGATGCGTCGGTGCGTGCTGCTCGTCGTGGGCGTCCTCGCCCTCGCGCTGCCGGCGGTCGCGCCGGCCCAGTTCACCCCGCGCCACAGCCTGCGCGCCCCGCTGACCTCGGAGAACTTCTACTTCGTGATGGCCGACCGCTTCGAGAACGGCCGCACGGACAACGACCTCGGCGGGCTGCCGGCGGACCGCCTGGTCTCGGGCTTCGACCCCACCCACAAGGGCTTCTACCACGGCGGTGACCTCGCGGGGCTGCGCCAGCGGCTGGACTACATCAAGGGCCTCGGCACGACGGCGATCTGGCTCACGCCGAGCTTCAAGAACCGCGCCGTGCAGCCGGAGGACGGCCCGTCGGCGGGCTATCACGGCTACTGGATCACGGACTTCACGCAGATCGACCCGCACCTCGGGACCAACGAGGAGCTCGCCGCGCTCGTGTCCGAGGCGCACGCGATGGGGATGAAGGTCTTCTTCGACATCATCACCAACCACACGGCGGACGTCATCGACTACGAGGAGGCGCACCGCCCGGCGTACGTCTCCAAGGACGAGGTTCCGTACTTCACCGCGGACGGGGAGCCGTTCGACGACCGCGACTTCGCCGGCACGGACAGCTTCCCGCCGCTCGACCCGGAGGTGAGCTTCGCCTTCACGCCGGTGATCCCCCCGGACGCGCCGCGGAAGGTCCCCGAGTGGCTGAACGACCCGACGCTCTACCACAACCGCGGCAACACGACCTTCGTCGGCGAGAACTCGCTCTACGGCGACTTCTTCGGCCTGGACGACCTGTTCACGGAGCACCCGCAGGTCGTCGAGGGCATGATCGAGATCTACAAGGCGTGGATCCGCGACTTCGGCATCGACGGCTTCCGCATCGACACGATGAAGCACGTCGACGACGCGTTCTGGCAGCGCTTCGCGCCCGAGGTGCTGGCCTACGCCCGCTCCGCGGGCAAGGAGCGGTTCTTCATGTTCGGCGAGGTGTTCGACACCACGAAGCAGTTCACGTCGCACTTCACCACCCACGACCGCGTGCAGGCCGTGCTCGACTTTCCGTTCCAGAAGGCCGCGCAGGACTTCGCGGCCGGCTCGACCGCGACGGACGCGCTCGGCGCGTTCTTCGTCGACGACGACTGGTACACGGACGCCGACTCGAACGCCTACCAGCTGCCGACCTTCCTCGGCAACCACGACATGGGGCGGATGGGGCGCTTCGTGCGCGTCGCCAACCCGGGCGCCGACGACGCCGAGACGCTCGCCCGCGTGCGCCTCGCCCACGAGCTCATGTACTTCTCGCGCGGCAATCCCGTGATCTACTACGGCGACGAGCAGGGCTTCGCCGGCGACGGCGGCGACCAGGACGCCCGCCAGGACATGTTCCCGAGCCAGGTCGCGTCCTACAACGACGACGACCTCATCGGCACGGACGCGACGACCGCCGAGGCCAACTTCGACACGGAGCACCCGCTCTACCGGGACATCGCCGGCCTCGCGGAGCTGCGGCGCCTGTACGTCCCGCTGCGCCGCGGCGCGCAGCAGCACCGGCTGTCGTCCGCCGGCCCCGGCATCTACGCGTTCTCGCGGATGGACCGAGCCGGGCGGCGGGAGTTCGTCGTCGCGCTCAACAACTCGGACGAGACGCAGACCGCCGCGATCCCGACGTACGCGCCGGACGCCCGCTTCCGGCTCGTCCACGGCGCCGGCGCCGAGGTGGTGGACACCGCCGCGGACCGGACCCTGAGCGTGTCGGTGGAGCCGCTGTCGGCCGTCGTCTACCGCGCGGCGCGGCGGCTGCCGCTGCCGCAGGTCGCGCCGTCCATCACGCTCGCGTCGCCCGGTCCGCTGCGCGACCGCGCCGAGATCCGCGCCGCCGTCGGCGGCGCCGGGTTCGCCGAGGTGACGTTCCTGGCGATGATCGGCGACGGCGGCTGGCGGGACGTCGGGACGGACGACAACGCGCCGTACCGGGTGTTCCACGACGTCGCCGGCGTCCAGCCGGGCACGACCATCCGCTACCGCGCCGTCGTGCGGAACTTGGCGGGCCAGTCGCGCCGCAGCGCGATCGTGCGCTCGACGGTGGCGCCGCCGGCCATCGCGCTGGAGGCGCCCGCCGACACCGGCCGCGTGCGCGGCGAGGTCGAGGTGCGCGCCGTCGCCACGCCGGACCAGCCGGGCTACGGCGTCTCCTTCGAGCGGCAGGTCGGCGACGGCGACTGGACGGAGATCGGGACGGACACCTCCTCGCCCGTCTACACGGCGTTCGACGACACGACCGGCCTCGCGGACGGCACCGTCGTGCGCTACCGCGCGGTGCTGCACGACGCGCAGGGTCGCACCGTCGTGAGCGAGCCGCGCAGCGTGACGGTCGTCACGACGCCGGTGACCACGGCGATCGTCCACTACAACCGGCCGGCCGGCGACTACGACGACTGGGGCCTGCACCTGTTCGGCGACGGGCTCGCGGCGGGCGTGGCCACGGAGTGGACGGCGCCGCGGCAGCGCGCCGGGATCGACGAGTTCGGGGCGTTCTACGAGATCCCGGTCGCGGACGACACCGCGCGCGTCGGGTTCATCGTGCACCGGCCGGGCGGCGACACGGTCCCGGACACGCGCGAGCCCGGCGGCGACCGCTTCTTCGTGCCGCTCGAGCATCCGGAGATCTGGCTGCGCCAGGGCGACCCGGCGATCCACTTCAGCCCGCCGTCCTGATCGCCGGGCGCCGGGGCGTCGTGCATCCGAGGATCAAGCGGCGGTTCCACGGCATCGTCCGCCGCCGCGGCGTGCGCCCGGCGCGCGCCCTGGAGGTGGGCGGGGTCACGGGCCCCGACTCCCTGCTCGACTCGCCGGAGATCCGGGCCGCCGAGCGCTACTGCCTGAACCTCCTCGACCAGCCCGACATGGACGGCGTCCGCACCGTCACGGGCAACGCGAACGACATGAACGCGTTCGCGGACGAGTCCTTCGACCTCGTCCTGTGCAACGCCACGCTGGAGCACGACAAGCGCTTCTGGCTGTCGATCGGCGAGATGAAGCGCGTGCTGCGGCCCGGCGGTCTGCTCGTCATCGGCGTGCCCGGCTACGTCGCGGATCCCGAGCGCGACCACGGCTACTCCACGCACACCTACCGCGTCCACTACGCGTTCGACTACTACCGCTTCAGCGAGCAGGCGGTCCGGGAGGTGTTCTTCGCCGGCATGCGGCGGGTGCGCGTGGACCGCCTCATGCAGCCGCCGCGGCTGATCGGGCACGGCGTGAAGCCGCGGCGCCCGTCGCGCCGCGGGCGCGCGCGGCGGATGGCGAGCCGGGTGGGGAGGCGCG
>DATMVH010000408.1:0-2370 GCA_035563395.1 Solirubrobacteraceae bacterium | reverse complement strand
CCGGCAAGGGGCTCACGCGCCGGCGGCGGGCGCCGGCGCGCGAGTCACGTGCCGTCAGGACTCCTTGCCCTCCAGGGCCGGCTGCTTGTCGCCCACGCCGATCGCGATCTTGCGCGGCTTGCGCTCCTCGGGCTTCGGGATGCGCACCTCGAGCACGCCGTCGGTGAAGGCCGCCGTGACGGCCTCGGCGTCCACGCCCTTCGGCAGCGTCAGCGACCGCGAGAACGCGCCGAACGCGCGCTCGACGCGGTAGTAGCCCTCCTGGCGATCCTCGTGCTCGGCCTTGCGCTCGCCGGAGATCGTGAGGACGTTGTCCTCGAGCTCGATGGCGACGTCCTCCTCCTTCATCCCGGGAAGGTCGGCGCGCAGGACGAAGTGCTCCTGCGTCTCGAGCAGGTCCATGGCGGGGACCCAGCGGCGGGCCGGGCCGCCGTTGCCCGGCGCGGGCGTGTCGAACACGGTGTTGAACAGCCGGTTCATCTCGTTCTGAAGAGAGCTGAGCTCGCGAAGCGGCTCCCAGCGCACGATGGTCACGACTCCACCCCCCTTGGTCGGTCTTGACTACGTGTGACCTGTGGTATCCGGCAGTATAAGATCTCAGTCGCCAAGTATCAAGTGTTCGTCGTGACCACGGCCTCGGGCAGGCCGATCCCGAGATAAAGACGCTCTCATGCAGGCGCTGCGCGCCGCTGTTATGTTCGCGCCGCGGGTCACGGATAGGGAGCGCGCAACCGGCGCTCGGATGGCTCCGGCCGAATGGCGACCCCAGGAGGGGAGGAGATGGGACTCGGACGCGAAGGACTGCCCCTGCCGGCCTGTGACTCGAAGCGCGCCGGTCCGTGGCTCGCCGCTGCGGCGTCCGCCGTGGCGCTCCTGGCCGCCGGCTGCGGCGGCGAGGACGGCGGTTCCCCCGCCACGGCGAGCGGCTCCCCGGCCAAGGCGGCCGCCCAGGACGATCCCAGCCTGTACCGGATCACGGACAAGGGCTTCGACCGCACGAAGTTCTCCGACCCGACGACGATCGACAACCGGTACTTCCCGCTGCCGGTCGGCACGCAGTTCGTCTACGAGGGGCGTTCGGACCGCGGGCAGGGACGGCGTCGCCACCGCGTCATCTTCACCGTCACCGACCTGTCCAAGGTCATCGACGGCGTGCGCACGCGCGTGATGTGGGACCGGGACATCAACGCCGGCCGGCTCCTCGAGGGCGAGCTCGCGTTCTTCGCCCAGGACGACGACGGTCACGTGTGGGCGTTCGGCGAGTACCCCGAGGAGTACGAGCCGGACGGCTCGTTCGGCGGCGCCCCGGACACGTGGATCGTCGGCCGGGAGCGGGCCCGGGCCGGCCTCCACATGCGCGCGGACCCGCGGCCCGGCACGCCCAGCTACCTCCAGGGATGGGCGCCGGCGATCGAGTTCAGCGATCGCGCGAAGGTGCTGCGGACCGGCCGGCGCGCCTGTGTGCCGACCGGGTGCTATCGCGACGTGCTGGTGACGGACGAGACGAACCCGCTCGAGCCGCGGGACGGCCACCAGCTGAAGTTCTACGCGCCCGGGGTGGGGAACATCCGCGCCGCTCCGGGCAGGGGCGGCAAGGAGCGCGAGGTGCTCGAGCTGGTCGAGATTCGCCGCCTCGGCGCCGCGGCCCTGGCGCGGGTCCGCAGAGCGGCCCTGGAGCTCGAGGATCGCGCCTACCGGGCCGCCGACGTCTACAAGGGGACGCCGCGCGCCACGCCGGACTCGTAACCCGCCGGGAACGCCCGGCGGGCGGGCGGTGTATGCAGAGGCGGTGGTGCGGCTCGCCGAGGACGCCGACCTCATCCGGCTCGCCCAGCGCGGGGACGACGACGCCTACGGCCTGCTGGTCGAGCGCTACCAGACGATCGCCTTCCGGACCGCATGGCTGATCTGCGAGGACGCCGCCGAGGCCGAGGACGCCGCCCAGGAAGCGTTCCTCAAGGCGCACGCCGCGCTCGGGCGCTTCCGCCCCGACGCGCCGTGGCGCCCGTGGCTGCTGCGCATCGTCGCCAACGAGGCGCGCAACCGGCGGCGCTCGGCCGGACGGCGCACGCACCTCGCCGGCCGCGTGGCGCGCCTGACGGGACCGGAGGACGCGGAGGACCCGGGACCCGAGGCCGCGCTGCTGGCGGGCGAGCGCCGCAGCGCGCTCGCCGCCGCCCTCGCCCGCCTGGACGCGCCGCAGCGCCGCGTCGTCGTGCTGCGCTACGCGCTCGACCTCAGCGAGGCCGAGTGCGCCGCCGTGCTCGGCTGCCGGCCCGGAACCGTCAAGTCGCGCGCCAGCCGCGCGCTCGCGCGCCTGCGCGGGGAACTGGAGGCCGCCGATGGCTGACCTCGAGCACCGCCTCCGGG
>DATMVH010000407.1:0-7110 GCA_035563395.1 Solirubrobacteraceae bacterium | reverse complement strand
CGGCACGCCGGTGGCGCCGGCGAGCGTGAGGACGCGGCGCGCGTTCTCGGTCACCCGGTCGAGCGGCCCGTTGCCGGCCACCGTCGTCACCGCGCGCAGCTCCAACACGGGATCGCCGAGCGCGAGCAGCAGCGCGATCGCGTCGTCGTGGCCGGGATCGCAGTCGAGGACGCACGGGACCGGGGAGCTCGCCACGGCGCGGATGATGCCAGGGGATGGGGCCGACGAGCCGGCGGGAGGTACGCTGCGGCAGCGCGAGCGGCTACGCGATCCTGCGCGCCGCGGAGGTGACCGACTACTCGGGCGACGCGCCGGGGGCGTTCCTCGCCTACGGCCCGTCGCTGGGCGCCGAGCAGCTCGCCGTGAACGTGCGCGTCCTCACGCACGGCATGGCCAGCGTCGCCCCGGGCGGCGATCCGACGCGCGGCCACAGCCACCGGAGCATCGAGGAGATCTACCTCGTACTCTCCGGCCGGCTCACCGTCGAGCTCGGGGACGCGGTCACGACGCTCGGCGCGCGCGACGCCATCCGCATCGCGGCCGCCACGCCGCCGTGCCGCGCGGAACGACTCCGGCGAGGACGTCGCGTTCCTCATGGTGTCCGTGCGCGCGGCGGACCGGCGCACGGAGTTCGTGCCGCACGAGGGCTTCTGGCCCGCCGGATAGGCGTCAGCCGCTCGCGACCGGGACGTGCGCGCGGACGCGCGTGCCCGCGCCCGGGGCGCTCTCCACAGCGATCGCACCGCCGGCGGTCGCGAGGCGGTCGCGGAGCCCGTGCAGGCCGCTGCCGTCCTCCACCGTCGCGCCGCCGACGCCGTCGTCGGTCACCTCGACGACGAGCGCATCCGCGTCGCGGCCGATCTCGACGGTGATCGCGCTCGCCCAGAGCACCGCGTCGACCTCCAGCCGGCCGCCGCCGGCGAACGTCACGAAGCGCCCGGAGCGCCCGTCGCGCGTCGGTGGAGCGCGATGCCGGCCCGCCGGGCGGAGCGCGGGCTCGACCCGATCAGCGTCTCGCGGCCCTGCATGCGGCGGCCGACGCGAGAGCCGGCGCTGACGCGCATGAGCCCGGCGGCCTCGAGGAACCGGAACAGGTCGCGCCCGAGGATCCGCTGCGGCGGCGGCGTCTGCCGCGACCCGATCGCGAGGCGCAGCTCGCGCGAGCCGGCGAGCTCGTGGGCGATCTGGAAGCCCGTGTTGCCGCCGCAGACGACGAGCCCGCGCCCGGCCGGGAGGTCGCCCGGCTCGCGGTAGGCGGCGCTGCGGAGCTGGACGACGCCCCGGATCCAGGCGCGCCGCGATCGCCGGCACGCGCGGGACCTGGAACGGCCCGGTCGCGACCACGGCCTGCCGTGGTGGAGCGCACGGCCGGGCAGCTCGACCCGGTCGCCGCCCGCGGGGGCGCGCAGCCCGGTCCCGCGGCTGTCGAGCTCGACGGGGAGCTGGAAGCCCCCGCGTAGGCCGGGAGGTAGTCGACGACCTCGTCCCGCGTCGGATAGCGGTCCGGTCGCCCGGGAATGCGAGCCCGGGCACGCCGTCGCGGCGCGCCGGCGTAGGAGTCGGGCAGCATGCTCAGCTCGCCGCCGACGGGGTGAGCCGGGAGGCTGCCGGCCGCTCGTCGCCCGCAGCCGGGGCGGCGGCGCCGCGCTGCGCCTTGAAGCGGCGCAGGCGCAGCGCGTTGGACACCACGGACACGCTCGAGAACACCATCGCGAGGCTCGCGATGACCGGGTTGAGCAGGCCGGCGGCGGCCAGCGGGATCGCGGCGACGTTGTAGCCGAACGCCCACCCCAGGTTCTGCTTGATCGTCCGCAGCGTCGTGCGGCTCAGGCGGATCGCGTCCGCGGCGGCCCGCAGATCGCCGGACACGAGCGTGAGGTCCGAGGCCTCGATGGCGACGTCCGTGCCGGTGCCGATCGCCAGGCCGAGGTCGGCCTGCGCGAGCGCCGGCGCGTCGTTGACGCCGTCGCCCACCATCGCCACCACGCGACCCTCGGCCTGCAGCCGGCGCACGACGTCGGCCTTGTCGGCGGGCAACACCTCGGCGATCACCTCGTCGATGCCGACCTCGGCGGCCACGGCACGCGCGGTGGTCGCGTTGTCGCCGGTGAGGAGGACGGGCCGCAGGCCGAGCGCCTTCAGCGACGCCACCGCTTCCGCGGAGCCCTCCTTGACCGTGTCGGCGACGGCGAACACCGCCGCCGCGCGGCCGTCCCAGCCCGCGGCCACGGCCGTCTGCCCGCGGCCCTCCGCGGCGGCGCGCGCCGCGTCGAGCTCCGGCGGGAGGTGCATCGCCCAGTCCGCGAGCAGGGCCGGCCGGCCGACGATCACCGCGTGCCCGTCCACCACGCCCTCGACGCCGAGGCCCTCCCGGTTGGTGAAGGCCTCGACCGCGGGCAGGACGCCCGCGGCGGCGGCCGCCGTGGCGATGGCCTGCGCGATCGGGTGCTCGGAGGCGTGCTCGAGCGCGCCCGCGAGGCGCAGCGCCTCGGCGCGCTCGACGCCGTCGGCGACCGCGACGTCGACCAGCGCCATCCGGCCGGTGGTCACCGTGCCGGTCTTGTCGAGCACGATCGTGTCGACCTTGCGCGTGGACTCGAGGATCTCGGGGCCCTTGATCAGGATGCCCAGCTGGGCGCCCCGCCCGGTCCCGACCAGCAGCGCCGTCGGGGTGGCGAGGCCGAGGGCGCAGGGGCAGGCGATGATCAGCACGGCCACCGCCGCGGTGAACGCGAACGTCGCGGACTCCCCGGCGCCGAGCCAGAAGCCGAGCGTCCCGACCGCGAGCGCGATCACCACGGGAACGAAGACGCCGGAGATCCGGTCGGCGAGGCGCTGGACCGGCGCCTTGCCGGTCTGCGCGTCCTCCACCAGCCGCGCGATCTGCGCGAGCGCCGTGTCCGCGCCGACCTTCGTGGCGCGCACCACGAGGCGCCCGGACGCGTTGACCGTCGCGCCCGCGACCTCGGATCCGGGGCCGACCTCGACCGGCACCGGCTCCCCGGTGAGCATGCTCATGTCCACCGCGCTCGCGCCCTCCTCGACGATCCCGTCCGTGGCGACCTTCTCGCCCGGGCGCACGACGAAGCGGTCGCCCACGACGAGCTGGGACACGGGCACGCGGCGCTCCGCGCCGTCGGCGCCGAGGATGGCGACGTCCTTGGCGCCGAGCTCCAGCAGCGCCTGCAGCGCGGCGCCGGCGCGGCGCTTCGCGCGCGCCTCGAAGTAGCGGCCCGCGAGCAGGAACGTCGTGATGATCCCGGCCGTCTCGAGGTAGATCTGGTCCGCGCCCTCGGCGCGATCCGGGATGACCTCGAACGCCATGCGCATGTCGTTCATGCCGGCGTCGCCGAGGAACAGGGCGTACAGCGACCAGCCCCAGGCCGCGAGCGTGCCGATCGAGACCAGCGTGTCCATCGTCGCCGTGCCGTGCTTGAGGTTCGCCCACGCCGCCTTGTGGAACGGCCACGCCGCCCACAGGACCACCGGCGTGACGAGGTTGAGCGTCAGCCACTGGAAGTTGTCGAACTGGAGCGCCGGGATCATCGCCATGAGCAGCGCCGGCACCGACAGCACGGCGGCGAGGACGAGCCGGCGCCGCAGCGGCGCCGTCTCGTCGGCCTCCGGCTCCTCGCCGCGCGCCGCGTCCTCCGCGACGGGCAGCACGGCGCCGTAGCCCGCGGCCTCGACGGCGGCGACGAGCTGCTCCGGCGCCACCGCGACCGGGTCGAAGTCGACCCGCGCCTTCTCCGTCGCGTAGTTCACCGTGGCGGACACGCCGTCGAGCTTGTTGAGCTTGCGCTCGATGCGGTTCGCACACGACGCGCAGGTCATGCCGGTGATCGGCAGCTCCACGTGCTCCGTCACGGAGGAGGCGGCGCTCATCGGGTCACCTCCCGGGTGAAGGCGGCGGTGTGGATGCGGCCGCCGGTCTTGAGCTGCAGGAACAGCCGGTACTCGCCTGGGGTCGGGAACGTGGCCATGAACTTCAGGCGATTCTCGTCGGGGTGCACGTGCAGGAAGGCGAGGTCGCCGCGGCGGAGCGCCACCAGGTGGCCCTTGGCGCCGAGGTAGTCCTCGACCGCGACGGGCTCGCCGTCGCGCGTCACCGTGAACGCCAGCTCCGACTCCTCGCCGGCCTTCGCCGCGCCCTGCGCCAGGGTCAAGCGCAGCCCGTCCACCTCGGTGCTCGCCGCGGGCCGGGGCAGCGCCTGCGTCCGCAGCGCGCCGTCGACCGTGACGTCGTCGGCGAGGGTGTAGGCCGTGCCGCCGGCGGAGAAGTCGGCGAAGACGCGGTAGGAGCCCGCGTCGGGCAGCGTCACGGGGACCGACCACGTGCCGTCCGCCCGCTGCTCGGGATGGAGGTGCTGGAAGCCGGTCATGTCGCGCCGCACGACGATGACGTGCATGCGCTTCGTGTGCTCGACGTCGAAGTCGCGCACCGTGCGGCCGCGCCGGTCGGCGATGCGGAAGGCGAGGTCGAAGCGCTTCCCGCGCCCCGCCGTCCGCCGCGCGAGCTCCAGCGTCAGGCCCTTCTCGCTCACCGCCAGGCCGCGGATCTTCTGCGGAGACATCGCCTCCTCGCCGTGGTCGTCGCCCTCCTCGGTCATGCCGCCCATCGCGGGCTTCCCGGCCTCGGCGCCCTCGGGCTCGCCCGCGCGTACGTCGAGGCGGCTGCCGGCGAACGCGGCCGCGCCGAAGAGCAGGAGGAGCACGGCGGCGAAGCCGGCCAGTCGCGCGAGGACGCTCATGCGGGCACCGCGTCGTAGCCGGCCTCGTCGATCGCGCCCACGACGGCCGCCGCGTCGACGCCGCTGCCCGTCACGCGGACGAGCTTGGAGGCGAGGTCCACGTCGACGGAGACGACGCCGCGGACCTGCGCGACCTCGCCGGAGACGGCCGTCTTGCAGTGGCCGCACGTCATGCCGGGAACGAGGAACGCGAGCTCGTCGCGGGAGGGAACGGACTGAGGATCGAAGGGCGTGGTCGACATGGCAGAGCTCCTTAAGATACAGGGGGAGGGTATCGCCTCGAGGCGAAGCGTAGCATACCCATAGGGGGTATGCCGCAGTCTTTCGTCCTACGCGGCGCGCCGGAAGCGCTCGCGATAGGCGGCGGGGCTGACGGCCACGCGGCGCTGGAAGGCGCGCCGGAGCACCTCGGCGCTGGAGAAGCCGGTCGCGTGCGCCACCGCCTCGAGCGACGGGGCGCCGTCCTCGAGCAGCGCACGGGCGCGCTCGACGCGCAGCGCCTCGACGTACGCCGCCGGCGTCTGCCCGATCTCCCGGCGGAAGGCGCGCGCGAACGAGCGCTCGCTCATCGCCGCGCGGCGGGCGAGCGCGCCGACGGACAGCTCCTCGTCGAGGTGGCCGGCGATCCACGCCTGCAGCTCGCGCAGCTCCGGGCGCGCGGCCTGCTGCGCCGACAGCGCGCCGCTGAACTGCGACTGCCCGCCGGGCCGCTTGAGGAAGACGACGAGCAGGCGGGCCACGGCGAGGGCGACCTCCGCGCCGAGGTCGTCCTCGACCAGCGCGAGCGCGAGGTCCATCCCGGCCGTGACGCCCGCCGACGTCCAGACATCGCCGTCGCGGACGAAGACGGGGTCGGGATCCACCTCGACGGACGGATGCAGCGCCGCAAGGCCGTCGCAGAACTGCCAGTGGGTCGTCGCCCGGCGGCCGTCGAGCAACCCGGCGGCGCCGAGCAGGTAGGCGCCGGTGCACACGGAGGCGGTGCGCCGCGCCCGCGCGGAGGCGCGCCGCAGCCACGCGACGACCTCGGGGTCGCCGGTCGCGCGGCGCGCACCCTCGCCGCCGGCCACGATCAGCGTGTCGAAGGGCGGCGGCGGGTCGGGCAGCGGCGCCGCGTGCAGCCGCAGGCCGTTCGAGAGCGTGATCTCGCCGTCGGCGGTGGGGGCCACGACGTCGACCTCGTAGGCGCCGCAGACGTGCTGGTCGGCGTAGAAGAAGACCTCGACCGGACCGAGCACGTCGAGCGACTGGACGCCGTCGACGGCCAGCACGAGGACGCGGCGGATCGGTGGCATGCGGACGATCCTGCCACGGTTCCGGCCGGCTGCAAGGACCGATGTGCCACGAATCCGGCCAGCATGTCGCCGGGCGGCGATGAGTTCGCGGCGCCCGCGTGGTCTACAGCGCGACCACCGACCTCCCGGAAGGAGCAGCGCCACGCCGCAGAAGACCATTCCCAACCTCTGGTTCGACACCCGGGCCGAGGAGGCCGCGAACTTCTATGTGTCCGTCTTCAAGAGCGGGCGCATCGTGGGCACGACGCACTACACGGATGCCGGGCCGCGCGAGGCCGGCACGGTGATGACGGTGGAGTGGGAGCTCGAGGGCCAGCGCTTCGTCGGGATCAACGGCGGGCCGGAGTTCACCTTCGACGAGGCCGTCTCCTTCCAGATCACCTGCGAGGACCAGGACGAGGTCGACTACTACTGGGAGAAGCTGTCCGAGGGCGGGGAGGAAGGGCCGTGCGGCTGGCTCAAGGACCGCTACGGGCTGTCGTGGCAGGTCGTGCCGGCCGGGATGGAGGAGCTGTTCGCCGACCCGGACAAGGACCGCGCGAGCCGGGCGATGAACGCGATGCTGCAGATGCGCAAGCTCGACATCGCCGCGCTGCGCAACGCCGCCGACGGCGTCGCGGCGGCCTGACGAAGGGCCCCTTCAACGGCGAAAGCCCGCTCGTGGCGGGCCTCGGCGATCAGAAGATCAGGCGGGTATCTCATGGCAGGGGGACGTTCGAAAGAAGGTCTCAGCCCTCTGGGTGCCTTCGCTGTCTGACGTCCCCCAAGGTAGGGCGGGGTTCCGGAAACGGAACCCCGCTTCCTGTGCGCTGCGTCACACGCCGAGACCGTCGATACTTCGTCCCGTGATTCGTTCCGGCTTCGTCCGCCGGCGCCACGCCGGCATCCTCGTGGTCGGCGCGACCGAGCCCGAGGTGCAGCCGTGGCTGCGCGCCGACGGGCACGACACGCGCGTGGCGCGGACCGCGCGGGCGGCGGCCGCGGCCCTCGAGGAGGCGCCCGCCGACCTGGTGATCGTCGATCGCGAGCCGGGCGGCGACGACGCCCGCACCGTCTGCCTCGCG
>DATMVH010000406.1:0-9804 GCA_035563395.1 Solirubrobacteraceae bacterium | reverse complement strand
CGCGGCCACGGCGCGGCGGCGCGCGGGAAGGCCCGCGCGACGAGGAGCAGCAGCGCGGCGCCGATCGCGATCCGCGCGGCGCCGACGGTCGCCGGCGCCGCGTCGGGCCCGAGCGCCTGCGCCGTCCCCGTCGTGCCGAAGCAGACGGCGGAGAGGAGGACGAGGAGGTGAGGCACTGTGGAGTTGTTCCACAATTCCACACGATCGTCAAGCGCCGCTGCTGTCGGCCTCCCGCTCGCTCTTGACCAGCGCCGGCTGTCCCCGCTCCGGGAACGGCACCTCGATCGCGTCGAAGTCCCGCGGAACCACAGTGGGATGGAAGACGGCCTGCGCCTCGGCCCGGACGTCGCGCGGGAAGTAGCGCGTCGAGAGGTGCGTGAGGGCCAGCAGCCGCACGCGCGCGTCGCGCGCGAGCTCCGCCGCCTGGCGCGCCGTCGAGTGCGCCGTCTCGCGGGCGCGGGCGCGCTCGTCCTCGAGGAACGTCGCCTCGTGCACGAGCACCTCGGCGCCGTGCGCGTAGACCTCCGTGGTCTGGCACGGGCGCGTGTCGCCCGAGATCACCACGCGCCGGCCGGGCCGGTCCCGGCCGACGACCTGCTCCGGCCGCACGTCGCCGACGGTCTCGCCGCGTTGCAGGCGCCCGAAGTCCGGGCCTTCGGCGACGCCGAGCGCGCGCGCCGCCTCGACGTCGAAGCGGCCCGGGCGGTCGTCCTCGATCAGCGCGTAGCCGTAGGCGGTCACGCGGTGCTCGACGGGGAACGAGCCCACGACGTAGCCGTCGAAGCGGACCTCCTCGTGCGGATCGAGCTCCTCGATCTCCAGCGCGTAGCTCGTGCGCCCGATCACCGGGCGCATCGCGGCGAGGAGGGCCTGGAGCCCGGGCGGGCCGAACAGCGGCAGCGGCCGCTCGCGCGCGCGCAGGTCGAAGGTCTTGATCATCCCCAGCAGCCCGAGCCAGTGGTCGAGGTGCAGGTGGGTGACGAACACCGCGTCGAAGTCCGGCAGCCCGACGGAGCGCAGCAGCTGCTGCTGCGTTCCCTCGCCGCAGTCGAACAGGAGGCGGTCGCCCCCGGCGCGGACGAGAAGTGCCGGCAGGCCGCGGCGGGCGGTGGGAACGGATCCGGCGGTGCCGGCGAAGAACAGCGACAGCTCCATCGGCGCAGGACCATAGAACCCGCGCTCGCGCACCGTGGAGGCGCGCCGCGGCACGGGCCGCGGCCGCGCGCCGGTGCGACCGCACCCGCGCGGGTACACCCACGGCATGACCGAGGATCCACCCGTCCGGGACGAGGACGTCCCCGACCCGCCGAACGAGCTCGCGGGCCCGGAGGACGAGCCGCCGCACCTGCAGCACGGCAGCCCGCATCCGAACGAGCCCGCCCCCTACGACGAGCCGAACCCGAACGTGCCCTAGCGGCGCGTCAGGCCTCGACCACGACGCGCAGCTCCCGCTCCTCGCGCGGGCTGTCGTCCCACGGCCGCCCGTAGGCGAGCCGCACGACGGTCTCGCCGGGCGCGAGCACGCGGAACTCGAACCGCTCGCGGCCCGCGGCGCCCGGTGCGGACCCCGCGGGCTCGTGCTCGTCGCCGACGAGCGCCAAGCGGTCGGCGTCGTAGAACGCCACCCAGCCGAAGCCGGCGGTCGCGGTCGCCGGCAGCGCCAGCGCGAAGGTCTCGCCGACCTTCGCGCGGAGCTCCGCCGGGACGTCGTCGCCGAGGGTCATCCCGCGAGCGGCGCCTCGACGCGGTAGCGCTTCGTGAACCCGTCGCCGCAGTCGACGCTGATCTCCCGCCGCGCGGTGAGCACCGCCTCGTCGCCCTTGATCGCGTAGCCGATCTCGGCGGAGCCGGGAACCTCGGCGAAGCCGACGGGCAGCCGGCCGTGGGCGAGGAAGCCCCGCATCCGGCGCTCCCAGGCGCGGTCGAGGCCGCGGCGGGCGTCGGCAGGGCTGGGCGCGCGCCTCGGCTCGCGCTCCGCCGCCGGGCGGCGCGACTTCGAGGAGAGCTCGAGCACCGGCCGCGTCGTGTCGCGCACGGCGGTCACCGCGCCGTCGTTGTCGAGCGACACGCTGACCTGGCCGCGGCCCGGGGCCAGCACGGGCATGCCGTCGAGCTGCTGGGTGAACTGCACCACGGTCTCGGTCACGCGCGGCGCGGAGAGGTCGCCGTCGCCCTTGCTGCGGCCGCCCGCGCTCCACTTCTGCAGGACGCGGTCGAGGACGAGGTCGCCCTCCCCCAGCCCGGCGTAGGCGGCGAAGTCGCGGGCGCCCGCGACGGCGCGGCCGACGCCGAGCGCGGTCGTGTTCTCGTGGTTGGGCGCGCGGAAGGCGGCGTCGAAGGAGCCGTCCGCCTGCACGGCGAGGCGCGCGGCGCCGTCGCGGGCGAGGAAGCTCACCCCGGCGCGGCCGTGCACGGCCTGCGCCGCGCCGGCGACCGGCACGTCGAGCTTCGCCCGCACCTCGTCGGCGTAGCGGCCGTCGACCCGCCGGCGCGCGAGCCGGCCGGTGAGGACCTGCGCCGGGATCTCGAAGCGACGCGGCCGCGTCGCCATCGCGGACGCCGCCGCGTTGTACCAGCGCCACTCCCAGTAGTCGCTGCTGACCGCCTCCGAGGAGAACAGGCGCTCGTTGTAGAGCCGGTCGCGGGCCTCCTCGGGCGTCGCGCCGCACGCGACGACGGCGGGCGCCTGTTCCGTGGAGATGTCGTACCAGCTCGCGTCCATGAACGCCGTGCTGAACGACTTCCCGGTCTGCCAGTGGGTCCAGAACGCCTTGCCGTAGTCCGGATGGTCGAGCGAGTCGGTCTCGTAGCCGAACAGCATCCGGAAGCCGAGGTTCGCGGGCTGCCACGTCCGGATCGGGTTGTGGCCGTCGAGGACGCGCAGCGACTGGCAGGTCGACCAGAACACGTAGCGGACCTGCTCGTCGCCGAGGCGCATCCGGTCCGACGACGCGCGCGTGCGCCCGTCCCACGTGCCGCCGAGCAGCGCCTCGTAGCGGCCGTCCGCGTGCGTGACGCCGTGACCGGAGTGGTACACGGCCACGACGGCGTCCATGCCGTACGTGTCCTCCCAGTTGTCGTACTCCTGCTCGTAGGCCCAGACCTGCACGTTGGCGTCCTGGTACCAGAAGTTCGGCGCCGCGAAGTTGTCGACGTAGTCGAGCCAGCCGCCGGCGTCCTCGTGCGTGTCCGACAGCGGAGTGCCGTTGGCGAACGTCTCGACGCTGAACGCGCCGTACATGTCGGCGGCCTCCGCGCGCGTGCCGTTGCCGGCGGCGACCGGGGCGAAGGGGCTCTCGAGGCCGTCGGGCGCGGGCGCCGGGGCTTGTGGCTGCGCCGCGCTCGTGGCCTCCTGGAGGCCGCGGAGGATCTCGTCGGGCACGCGGGGTCCGGTGATCATGGGGGCTCCTTCTCAGATCAGAACTGCTTGACGGGACGGAGGTCGGTGATCCGGTCGCCCTTGAAGGCGACGTCGACGGTCGTCGCGCCGAACGTGGCGTTGACGATGGCCGCGGCCGTGCCGGCCGGCAGGACGAGGCTGCGCCACGCTCCCTTGACGTGGGCGAGCAGCAGCACGCCGCCGTCGGCGCGGCCGTCCTGGACGGCGACGTACTCGGCGACGCCGCGTTCCTCGGCGTCGCCGGCGGGCGCGAGCGTGCCGGAGATCTGCCCCACGCCGTACATCGGGAAGCGGGTGTCGATCTCCGCCTCGCCGTAGCCGATCTTGAAGAACCCGCGGTCGCCCCAGCGCTCCGACCAGCTGTTCTTGCAGATCCACGCCTGCTCGGCCTCGGAGTAGCCGACGCAGCAGACGGCGTGGTAGCCGAGCAGCTCGCGGCTCGCGGCCCGGTAGACGCCGGACTTGTAGGCCATGAAGTCGCGGTAGACGGCCATGCAGGCGATCAGCGGGCCGTGCTCGTCCAGGTGGCGCTTGCGCTCGGCGACCCCGGGGATCTCGTACGTGCGCCCGACCTTGAGCATGTGCTTCGGCTTGTCGTCGCAGCCGGAGCACGGGACGTCGCGGTCCTCGTAGGGGAAGCAGCTCTCCGCGGCGATGCCGGACTTCCTGGCGTACTCGAGCGCCTCCGGCGGCCACCAGCCCTCGGAGCAGCGCCGGCCGCCGCCGCAGAAGAAGAGGTCCGCCTCGGAGAGGTCGATCGCCCAGTCGGGCGCCTTGCGCTCGATCCGCGCCTGCGCCTCGATCGTCGCGACGGTGGCGAAGGCGACGCACGATCCGCAGTCGCCCTGGTCGCGCACGGGCGTGATGAAGCTCTTGCCGTCGACGGCGCGCCAGTCGCGCGCGCCGGCGAACGCGACGTACGCGGGCTCGTGCGCCATGGCCTCGAGGACCCGCGCCTCGAGGCGCTCGAGCTCCCCGGGCGGGATCCGGAGGCCGAGCCGGCTGCGCTGCTCCTCGACCGTGAGCCGTGCGAGCGGCGTCTCGCCGGCCTGCCACTCGAGCCCCTTCTCCTCGATCAGGGCCTTGATTCCTGCGACGTTCAGCGCGTCGTCCATGCTGCGGCGTCCCTTCCTCGTGCTGTGGAGTGCAATCCGGAAGAGGGCCCGCAGCCCGGACGAGATACGTCGGGCTGCTCAGCCGAGGTCGACGAGCTCGAAGACGAGGTCGCCCGCGCGTGCGTGCGCGATGCCCATCGTGTGCGTCGGGGAGCGGCGGCGCTCCGTCGGCGACCCGGGGTTGAAGATCTGGAAGCCGGCCGCCGCCTCGTGCAACGGGATGTGGGAGTGGCCGAACACCACCGCGTCGGCGTCCATCTCGGCGTACCGGCGCCTCAGCCGCTCGAGCCTGCCCGCCGCCGGCCCGCCGTCGTGCGTCATCACGATCCGCGCCCCGCCGGCCTCGACGACGCGGACCCGCGGCAGCCGCATGCGGAGCTCCGGCTCGTCGACGTTGCCCTGCACGGCATGGACCGGCGGCCCGAGGCGCTCGAGCATCTCAAGCACCTGTGCCGCGATCAGATCCCCGGCGTGCAGGATCGCGTCGGCGGCGCGCAGGCGCTCGACGCACGCGTCCGGCAGCCGCCGCGGGCCCTTGGGCATGTGGGTGTCGGAGATGATCGCGAGGTCCATGCCAGCTAAGCTGGCAGACCCCGCAGGCGCACGTAGCTCAGGGGATAGAGCGTCGGTCTCCGGAACCGAAGGTCGCAGGTTCGATTCCTGCCGTGCGCGTCACACGAAGCCCTGCTAACCGGCACGCTTCTCGTCTCGAAGGACTGTTGGTCAGCGGCGCTGGCATCCTCGGTTCCAGTGATTTGCTCCCATTGCTCCCGCTCGCGGCCGTATCCACCGCGGACGGACGACCGATTCGCGGATTGAGAAGTGGCGCAGATGGTGCGAGGAACGCGTGCGCCCGGAGATCCTGACCATGCACCTGCACCGGGATGCGTTCCGCGGGGTCGGCGAGATCGTGACCGGAAACCCCCGACCTGCCGCCGTCGTACTTCTGGGAGTACATGGCCGACACCTGTGCCGTGACGCAGGCCGTCGCCATTCGTCGGCAGGTCGAAGCCAACGATCCGCGCGGGCGCTCGCTTGGGCGACTGACTCGCGAGATCGGCTCAGATCCCTCTCGGCTCACGCGCGCGTTCTGGGTCGGCATGTGGCCTGCCGATGATGCGCAGTTCGCTGATCGACAGTTCGATCAGCACTTCGCGGGGGCCGTTGGCGACCACCACGATCCAGCCGTAGCCGCCGCCGACCTCCTAAAGCGAAACTCGCCCGCGCCAGCGGCTACGGAGGAGTAGAGTCTGTCGAAGCTGGCCCTGCGGCCAACAATCCCGGCCCGAGAGCGGTTCCACGCCAACACGCGACCCAAGCGCCGAGGCAACGCACCCTTGAGGCGAACGGATCGACTGCGGGGCCAGTCAGTTTCCCTACCGGTACCGGACGCCCCATGGACACCCGTACGATCGCCATCGCCGCTCTCGTCGCTGTCATCGCCATCGTCGTGATCGTGTTCGTCATCTGAGCCCCGCACGCGGGAACTCAGCGGCATCCGGCTCCGAGAAGCGCTAGCCAAGCCCCGGTCGCGAACTGCCGCGCCGGGGGCTACTCACCGGCGTTCGATGACGACCGGGCACGCCGAGCGTGGCGGAGGCGCTCCCGCGCCGCAGTGGCGATGCGCTCAAGCTCGCGCAGGCGCGTCAGGCTCGTCCCTTCCACGGCGCTGTGCATGCGCGCCCGATAGAGCGCCAGTCGGTCACGGTGGTAGCGCGCCTCCGCGGCAATCTGCTCAAGCTCGTCGTCGGGCGCCATCGGACGTGATGGCGCATCGACCGCCGCGGGCGCCACGGGGCCACCGTCGGAATCGGCGTCCTCGCTCTCGCGGGCGCGTGCCCGGAAGCGCATGCGATCTCGCACCGCCGCCAGGAGGCCACGGCGCTTCGCGGATCTCTTTGACGACTCAAGCGACAACATTGCGGGGGCGCTGGCCTCAGTCGATCCCGTTGGCCAGCCGCGACACACGCTACTCCCACGTCGATGCGCCGGACACGGAGCATCCATGCTTGCGTTCGCGTGGGCGCAGGACCTCAGCTGTGGACCGGTCGATGCCAGTCGCCACGCTACCAGGTGGCCAGGCTACGGATTGGGAGCAAGCCTCCGAGCTGCTCCCAAACCGCCCCGGATTACGCCCGATCCGGCGGGATCGCGCTTGCGCCGCAACGGCGAGAATCCACGGCGCAGCGCCATGCACGGCAAGTTCGCCCCTAGCACGTGGTGCTTCCCCGGAACCGAAGGTCGCAGGTTCGATTCCTGCGGTGCGCGTCAGGGCTGACCGCCCTCCCGTACCCGGCGCCGGGTGACGTCGACCACGGCGACGTCGCGCGCGGCGGTACGCCGGACGACGACGGTGCCGCGGTAGATCCACTGCCGGTGGCGCCAGCGCACGCGGCAGGGGACGCGCCGGGCGCCGACCGCGCGGCAGCTGCGCGGAAGCGCATGCGCGCGTTGTTCCGCAGCCGGACGTCGGTGACGCAGCCGTACCCGCGGCGGGCGAACGCCGCGGGGTCGGCGATGGACGAGAACGTCGCGTCGTCGCCCGGGCCGTGGAGAAACACCGGAACCGCGAGCGAACGCTCGGCTCCGCCCCCGAAGCCGACGACGCAGTAGAGGGCGTCCGGCACGACCTCCGGAGCGTCCGTGGCCTGGAGGGTGAGCAGCACGCGCCGGCGGCCGCGTCCCGAACGAAGATCGAGCCGAGGACCCGCCACGTGAAGCTGTGCGGGCCGGTGGTCGACGGGTGGAACCGCACCGTGACGCACAGCACGCCCGCATCGTCATAGCCGAGGGTGTACGAGGCGAGGTCGAACGGCGGTACCCCGCTGTCCGACCGCCGTCGCCCGGGGATCGGTGCGGGTGGCCGACACGACTGCCGCGCCCGCCCGAGCGCGGTCAACCGGGCGCGCCCGCGTGTCCGGGCTGCAACACCGCGTGCGGCGGGTCCGTGCTGGCGCGGCGCGTCGGCGAATGGAAGACTCGCCTCATGGGACTCGGACGCCTCCTCCTCCGCCTGACCATCGGCGCGACGTTCTTCGTGCACGGCACCCAGAAGCTGTTCGGCTGGTTCGGCGGCTACGGGCCCGACGGCACCGGGGGGTTCTTCGAGTCGCTCGGGCTCCGCCCGGGGCGGCGGAACGCGATCGCCGCGGGCGCGACGGAGACCGGGTGCGGCGTCCTCATCGCGGCGGGGCTCGCGACGCCGGCGGCCGCCGCCGGCCTGACGGCCGTGATGATGACGGCGCTGCGCACCGCGATCTGGAAGGACGGCATCAAGCCCGCCACAGGCGAGTTCGAGAGCGTGCTGGCGGTCGGCGCGCTCGCGCTCGCCGAGAGCGGTCCCGGCCCGCTGTCGCTCGACGAGCCGCTGGACCTCGAGCACAGCGGGACGGGTTGGATGCTCGCCGCGCTCGCAGCGGGAGCGGCGGGGTCCGCGCTCGTCATGGCGAGCGCCGAGCCGGCGCCGCCGAGCGCCGAGTCCGCGCCGGAGCCGGCCGCGCAGGCCTGAAGCGGAGGCACGGGCCCTCTACCCCCGGCACCGGACGTGGTCGATCATGGTCCTCCCGCACGCTCGCCGCTCGCGCCGAGCGGTCCTTCAGGCCCGGGGAGCGCCGACGCCGCCGCGGCCGAGCGCGCCCGCGCCGCGGTCTGGGCTCGCTGCGAGGGTCAGCGCGGGGCGTGGCTCGACCGCCCGTTCGGCCCCGAAACGGCGGTGTTCAAGGTCGCCGGGCGGATCTTCGCCCTCGTGTCCGCACAGACACCGGCCCGCGTGAGCCTCAAGTGCGAGCCCGCCTTCGGCGCCGCCTTGCGCGAGAACCACCCCGCGATCGCCGCCGGCTACCACCTCGACAAGCGGCACTGGATCACGATCACGCTCGACGGCAGCGTGGAGGGCGACCTCCTCGACGACCTGGTCGACGGCTCCTACGACCTCGTGGTCGCGAAGCTGTCCAAGCGGGCGCGCGAGGAGATCGCCGGGCGCCCCTGACGCGGCCGCGTCACTCCGTTGGTCGGTCCGCCCGGTTGTCGAACGTCTCGGCGACGCGCATCTCGAGATGCTCCTCCGGCACGTCCTCGTCGACCTCCTCGACGAACTCCTTGACGTCCTGGTGCTCCTCGGGCATGTCCTCGCGCGGCGTCGTCTCGCGACCCGGGCCCGCGTAGGGCTGCTGCTCCTCGCTCATCGGCTGCCTCTCCTCGATGCTAGGGCCTACGGGCCACATCATGCAGCACGGCGCCGTCTGCGAATCGTCCGCGCGGCCCGCCCGGGCCGCCGGCCCACGTCGTCCCCTGCATGGACCCGGCGAGGCGACGGCGCGACTTTCGGCCGCGTTCGCAGCGGCGAGGTGGGGGCGCGCACGGATGCCACGCCGCGCACGATCCGCTACTACGAGGATTCGGCCTGCTGCCGTCCGCGGCCCGGCGCCGGCAGGCACGCACCGGCTGTACCGCGAGGAGATCGCGGCGCTCGAGGAGGAGCTGCAGGAGAAGCGGCGCAGGATCCGCGCGCGGCTCGCCGAGGCGGCGAGCGCCGTCGGCTCCTAGTGCGCAACCATGGCGTGCGCGGGGATCGGGGTGAGGTCGTTGACGAACCCGCGCGTCGCCTCGACCCGCCTGAGCCACGCCCGGATGTGCGCGTGCTCGGCGGGGTCGACGCCCGCGTCGGCGCCGCAGTGGACGTAGGCGTGCAGGGCGACGTCGGCGACCGTGTAGTCGTCGCCGGCCACGAACGGGCGGCCGTCCGCCAGCCCGCGCTCGAGCGACGCCATCGCGCGCCGCGACGCCTCGACCTTGGCCGCGAACACCTCGGGCTGCTGCTCCGCGCGGCCGGTCAGCGCCATGAACCGCGCCGACGCCAGCTGCGCCTCGATCTGGTTCTGCTCGAAGAACAGCCACTGGTGGACGCGCGCCCGCGCCAGCCGGTCCGCCGGCAGCAGCGAAGTGCCGTCCGCGAGGTAGAGGAGGATCGCGCCGGATTCGGGGATCCACGTGCCGTCGTCCAGCTCCAGCACCGGGACGCGCCCGTCCGGATTGCGCGCCAGGTGCGGCTCGGCCCGGGCATGGCCGCGGAAGAGGTCGACGAGCACGGCCTCGAACGGCAGCCCGAGCTGACGCAGCAGGACGCGGCACTTCAGGCAGTTGCCCGAGGCGGGGTGCTCGTAGAGGCGCATGAACCGACCCTAGCCCGCCCGGCGGAGACCGCGGACGGTGCGCTCAGGTCGCGGCGAGCACGGCGCGCACGACGTCCGGGTCGAACTCGAACCCGGCGCCGGCCGCCAGGCGGCGGCG
>DATMVH010000405.1:0-2768 GCA_035563395.1 Solirubrobacteraceae bacterium | reverse complement strand
GCTCGCGGCGGCCTGGACCGCGTACCAGCCGGTGCGCTCCCAGCAGGCCGGGGACGCGGCGATCGGCCGGCTGGAGGCGGGCCGGCTCGACGAGGCCGCGGCGCTGGCCGAGGTCGCACGGCAGCGCAACCCGTTGACGCCCGAGCCGCTGTGGCAGATCGGTTCCATCGAACAGGCGCGCGGGCGCCTGTCGGCGGGAGAGCTTGCCTTCCAGGACGCGGTCGAGCTGCAGCCGTCGAGCCCGGAGACGTGGCGCCGCCTCGGCCACTTCCAGCTCAACGCGCTCGGCGATCCCGGCGCCGCGCTGCGTTCGTTCCGCGCCGCGTACTTCCTCGACCCGCGCAATCCGAACACCGTGTCGGACTTCCTCGCCGCCAGCCGGCTGGCCGGCGTTCCCGAGCCGACGCCGCCCACCGCGCCGCCGCCCGAGCCATGACCGCGGCCGCCGACATCGGGCGCATCGGGATCTGGAAGCGCCGGCACGACGGCACGGACGCCGTGCCGGAGATCGAGGCGCTCGGCTTCGGCGCCCTGTGGCTGGGCGGAAGCCCGTCGCTCGCCGAGACGCGGGCGTTCCTCGAGCGCGCGACGTCGCTCCCCGTGGCCACGGGGATCCTCAACGTGTGGCGACACGAGGCGGCCGACGTGGCGGCCGGGCACGCGGCGCTGGTCCGCGACTTCCCCGGCCGCTTCCTGCTCGGCATCGGGATCGGCCATCCCGAGGCGACGCAGCGCTACGACCGGCCGCTCGCGACCATGCGCGCGTTCTTCGACGGCCTCGACGCCGCCGACCCGCCGGTGCCGCGCGAGGAGCGCCTCGCCGCCGCGCTCGGCCCGCGGATGCTCGACCTCGCCGCCGAGCGGTCGCTCGGCACGCACCCCTACTTCACGCCGGTCGAGCACACGCGGTTCGCGCGCGAGCGCGTCGGCCCGGACCGGCTCGTCGCCCCCGAGGTCGCGGTCGTGCTCGAGGCGGACCCGGCGACCGCACGGCGCAAGGCGCGCGCGTACGCGGCGTCGTACCTGCGGCTGCGGAACTACACCGCCAACCTGCTGCGCTTCGGCTTCACGGAGCGCGACCTCGACGACGGCGGCAGCGACCGCCTCATCGACGCCGTGATCCCGCACGGGCCGGTCGAGGCCGTCGCCGACGCCGTGCGCGCCCACCTCGACGCCGGCGCCGACCACGTCTGCGTCCAGCCCCTCGGCCACGGGCCGCTCCCGCTCGACGACTACCGCGCGCTCGCCCGCGCGCTGCTGTGACGGCCATCCTCGACCAACGGGCGTGGCCGTCCGCCCGCCGCAGGCATACCGTCAGCGCCATGGAGCTGCTGGCGGCCGAGCTCACCGACGAGGGCCGGATCCGGTTCACGCTCGCCCACGCGGGCGAGCTGATGCCGCTGGAGGGATCGGTGGAGGAGGTCGAACGCCTCATCGACGCGATGCGCGAGGTCGCGCTCCTCGCCACCGCGTCGGACACGGAGCGCTCCTGGCTCCTAGAGCTGCCGGTCGGCGACCGGCTCGTGCGCCTCGGCGTGCATCCGGGCGGCGAGGTCCGGCTGCTCCTCTCTCCGCGCGCTCAATAGAGCACGGACGGAATCCACGCGCCGCGCGGCTCCGGGTGGTCGCCCAGCGTCATGTACGTCATCGGCTTGACGACCCGCAGCCCCGCCGCGAGGCAGCGGCGCAGCACCTCCGCCTGCCGCGTGGGCAGGAGGAACGAGGCGGGGCGATCGGTGGCGGCCAGCGCGCCGGCCACGAGCCCCCACAGCGCGTCCTCGGACTCCGCGACGGCGTGCGCGGCGGGGAAGAAGGTGAGCGTCGACGCGTAGGCGACGACCTCGCCGTCGCGCAGCGCGACCACGGGCTCGAAGCCGGGCGTCGCGAGCGCGTCGCGCAGCTCCGCGGTCCGCTCGAAGCCGTGGACGGCGCGGTGCAGGCGCTCGCTCGCCGGGACGTCGGCGGCCTCGAGCGGCCGCACCTCGAGCCCTGCGACCGGCGCCGCGGCCGCCGGGCGGCCGCCGATCACGACCACCGGCTCGCGGGCGGTGAAGCCCAGCGACGCGTACAGCGCGAGCGACGCCGTGTTGAAGGCGTCCTGGAGCAGCCGCACCCCGTCCGCCGCGGCGCCGCGCTCGATCACCGCCTCCATCAGGCGGCGACCGACGCCGCGCGCCTGCGCCGCCGGATCGACGGTGATCGGCCCGATGCCGACGACGGGCCCCCGCTCGTCGAGGAAGCTCGAGCCGACGATCCGGCCGCCGGCCTCCGCCACGACGCCCCAGATGCGAGGGTGCGAGACGAAGGCGCCGACGAGCGCCGCCGCCGCGTCGGGCGTCGGGAAGTCGCGCGCGAAGGCGTGGCGGTCGTGGATGTCCGCAAACGCCTCGTAGACGATGCGCGCGCACGCGTCCGCGTCGTCGGGGGTCATCTCGCGGACGGTGACGGCGGCGGGCGCGGTGCGGGCCTCGGTGGTGAGCATGCGGCCTCCCGGATGCAGTGCGGACGGGTCCTCCGCACGGTGACGCCCGCGGGCTGCGCGCTCCATCCCGCGCGCCGGGGGAAGTGCCGCGGTCACGCCCCCGCAGACGGGGGATGCCGCCGCGGATAGGCTGGCCGCGATGGCGTACGTGACGCAGGAGGCACGGCAGCAGCTGCTCGAGGCCGTGGCGGAGGCGACCGACCGGCTCGGCGAGGCGCTCGCCGCGCTGGGCGCCGCCTACGAGGAGCTCGACGACGCGGGCGCCGACCGGCTCGAGGAACGGCTG
>DATMVH010000404.1:0-8319 GCA_035563395.1 Solirubrobacteraceae bacterium | reverse complement strand
GGCGGCGGCCGCCGCGGTCTCGTCGCCGCCGGTCTGGTTGAGCAGCTGCTTGAGGTAGATGACGCCGGCGCGCACATTGTCCGTGGCGGAGCTCGGGTCGAGGTCGCCCGCGCCGAGGACGTTCTCGACGTAGTCCCACGTGCCCGGCATGACCTGCATGACGCCGCGCGCGTTGGCCGACGAGACCATCGCGTTGTTGAAGCCGCTCTCCTGCCAGCCGATCGCGGCGGCGAGGGAGCCGTCGACGCCTTGCTCGCCCGCGACGCGGTGGATGTCGGAGGAGGTCACGCGGCCGGGCGCGGGCTCGGGGGCGGCCTCGGGGACGATCGCCTCCGACGCGGGCGCGGCCTCCTGGGGCGCGGGCGTCGACGCGGGCGGGAGCTTGATCGTCGTGCCCTCGACCAGGAAGCCGTTGACGTCGAGGCCGTTGACGCCGGCGATCTGCTCGGGGGCGACGCCGGCGCGCGCGTCCGAGCCCGCCCCCGCGACGCACGTCGTGCCCGCGGCCGACCCGGACCCGACACCCGCCCGCCTCTCCGCCGGCGACGTCCAGTCGGTCGCCGCGGAGCACGGCGTCTCCCCCTCGCTCGCGGCCGCGATCGCGTGGCAGGAGAGCGGCTTCAACAACGCGATGGTGTCCGACGCCAACGCTCGCGGCGTGATGCAGGTCATGCCCGGCACGTGGGACTGGGTGCAGCAGCACCTCGCCCAGCGCCCGCTCGACCCCGACTCGGCGACGGACAACGTCCACGCCGGCGTGCTGTACCTCAAGCGCCTCCTCGAGGCGACCGGCGGCGACGAGAACACGGCGATCGCCGGCTACTACCAGGGCCTCGCCTCCGTGCAGTCGCGCGGGATGTTCGACGACACGAAGCGCTACGTCGCGAACGTCCAGGCGCTGCGCTCGCGCTTCGGCGGCTGACGCGCCGCCCGGCGGCCCCGTGGCTTCTCGCCGCGGGGCCGACCGGCGGTCCACAGGCACTCGACCGGCGGCACCAAATTCGCCGGATCCCCGCAACCCGGCCATACAGTCCGGCCATGACGCGGCCTCGCCAGATCGTCGCCTTCGGCGGCGGCGGCTTCTCGATGGAGGCGGGCAACCCGCTGCTGGACGACTACGTCCTCGGCCTGGCGGCCGCGGCGGGCCGCGACCGCCCGCGCGTCTGCTTCCTCCCCACCGCCTCCGGCGACGCGGACCACTACGTGGTCCGCTTCTACCGCCACTTCCCCGCGTCTCGCTGCGACCCGTCCCACGTCTCGCTCTTCCGGCGCGACCGCGGCGTCGCCGACGTGCGCGCGCACCTGCTGGAGCAGGACCTCGTCTACGTCGGCGGCGGGAGCGTGATCTCGCTGCTCGGCGTGTGGCGGGCGCACGGCGTCGACCTCGCGCTGCGGGAGGCGTGGGAGGCGGGCGTGGTGATGGCGGGGCTCAGCGCCGGGTCGCTGTGCTGGTTCGCCGAGGCGATGTCCGGCTACCACGGCGACTGCGCGCGCGTCGCCGGGATGGGCTTCCTGCCCTGCTCCAACGCCGTGCACTACGACAAGGAGCCGCGCCGCCGCCGCGCCTTCCACGCCGCCGTCCTCGACGGGATGCGCGGCGGGTACGCCGCGGAGGACGGCGCCGCGCTGCACTTCGTCGGGGAGGAGCTGGCGCGGGTCGTGACGTCGCGGCGCGAGGCGCGGGCCTACCGCGTCGACGCCGCCGCCGGCGAGGTGGTCGAGCTGCCGCTGGCCGCGACCTACCTCGGCGCTGCGGAGCCCGTCCTTGTCGGCTGAGCGCGGCGTCCGGCGCGTCTCCACCATCTTCGCCATGGGCGGCGGCGGCTTCACCATGGAGCCGGGAAACCCCGCCCTGGACGAGTACGTCCGCGGCCTCGCCCAGGCCCGCGAGCCGCGGATCTGCCTCCTCCCGACCGCCGGCGGCGATTCCGAGGACCAGATCCGCCGCTTCCACGCCGCCTTCGCCGACCAGCTCTGCGAGCTGACGCACGTCTCGCTCTTCCGCCTCGGCGCGCAGCGGCTCCCGCTCCGCGAGCACCTGCTCGGGCAGGACGTGATCTACGTCGGCGGCGGCTCGCTGATCAACCTCCTCGCGCTCTGGCGGGCGCACGGCGTCGACGAGATCCTGCGCGAGGCGTGGCAGCGGGGGATCGTGCTGGCCGGGCTCAGCGCGGGGTCGATGTGCTGGTTCGAGCACGGGGTCACCAACTCGCGCGGCGCGCCCACGGTCGCGCCGGGGCTGGGCTTCCTTCCCGGCTCCAATTCCGTGCACTACGACGGCGAGCCCGAGCGCCGGCCGGTGTTCCTCGACGCCGTCGAGCGCGGTGCCGTCGGGCCCGGCTGGGGCGTCGACGATGGCGTCGGGCTGCTCTTCCGCGGCACGCGGCTGTCCGAGGCGGTCAGCTCGCGGGGCGGCGCGCGCGCCTACCGCGTCCGCGTGGTCGGCGGCCGGGTCGTCGAGGAGGCGATCGAGCCGCGCCGGCTCGCCCTCAGCCAGCGCGCCGACCCGGCGGCGCCGCTCGCCGTCGCGGAGCTGCGGACGTTGCGCGCCGCGCGCCGCGGGCGGCTCCTGGACTAGAGGCGGGCGCGCCGCGCCGCGCGGCGGCCCGCTCGGCGTGCTCCGCGAGCAGCGCCGTGGCGTGCGCGGGCGGGACCGGACGGCTGAAGTGGTAGCCGTGGGCAGGTCGCAGCCCAGCGCGGCGAGGGCGCGCGCCGTGCCCTCCGACTCCACGCTCTCCGCGACGACCTTGAGCCCGAGGTTGTGCGCGAGGTCGATCGTCGAGCGGACGATCACGGCGTCGTTCTCGTCCGTCGCCATGTTCATCACGAACGAGCGGTCGACCTTCAGCTCGTCGACCGGGCGGCGCTTGAGGTGGGCGAGCGAGGATTGGCCCGTGCCGAAGTCGTCCACGGCGATCGACACGCCCATCGCCCGCAGCGCCTCGAGCACCTCGCGCGGCCGCACCGGGTCGCCCATGATCGAGCTCTCCGTCGCCCCGGTGGTGGCGGAGCGTGTCGTTGATCTCCTTGAAGCGGTCGAGGTCGATGAGCAGCACCGCGGCGCGGGTGCCGTTGCGCACCGCTGCGAGGATCGCCTGCTCGACGCGGTCGTTGACGAGCGTGCGGTTGGGCGGTCCGGTGAGCGCGTCGTGGAGCGTCTGGTGCTCGCGCTCGCCCGAGGGCGGCTCCGCCGCCGCCGGCAGACGCGGGCCGGCGAGCCCCGAGCGCGGCTACGCCGCGGCGGGCAGCCGCGCGCGCGCCGGCGCGCGCCGCTTGCGCGGCTGCTTCGGCTCGACGAGCCCGGCGAGGAACCCGCCGGTGTGCGACTCCGGCACCGCCGCGACCTCCTCCGGCGTGCCGGCGGCGATCAGCCGGCCGCCCTCCTCGCCGCCCTCCGGCCCCATGTCGATCAGGCGGTCGGCCGTCTTGATCACGTCGAGGTTGTGCTCGATCACCACGACGGAGTTGCCCGCGTCGACGAGCCGCTGGAGCACCTCCAGCAGCTTCTCGATGTCGGCGAGGTGCAGGCCGGTGGTCGGCTCGTCGAGGATGTACAGCGTCCGCCCCGTGGCGACCTTGCACAGCTCGCTCGCCAGCTTCACGCGCTGCGCCTCGCCGCCGGAGAGCGTGGTCGCGGGCTGGCCGAGGCGCATGTAGTCGAGGCCGACGTCGTGCAGCGTCTGCAGCCGGCGCTTGATCTTCGGGATGTGCGCGAAGAACCCGAGCGCCTCCTCGATCGGCATCTCCAGCACGTCGGCGATCGTCTTGCCCTTGAACCGGATGTCGAGCGTCTCGCGGTTGTAGCGCTTGCCGCCGCACTGCTCGCACGGGACGTAGACGTCCGGGAGGAAGTGCATCTCGATCTTGATCTGCCCGTCGCCGCGGCAGACCTCGCACCGGCCGCCCTTCACGTTGAAGGAGAAGCGCCCCGCCTTGTACCCGCGCGCCCGCGCCTCCTGCGTCTTCGAGAACAGCTCGCGGATCTGGTCGAACAGCCCGATGTACGTCGCCGGGTTGGACCGCGGCGTGCGGCCGATCGGCGACTGGTCGACGCTGATGATCTTGTCGAGCTGCTCCAGGCCCTCGATGCGCTTGTGCGTGCCGGGGCGCATCTTCGCCCGGTGCAGCCGGTTGCCGACCGCCTTGTAGAGCACCTCGTTGACCAGCGTGGACTTGCCCGACCCGGACACGCCGGTCACGCAGCAGAACACGCCGAGCGGGACCTTGACGTCGACGTCCTTGAGGTTGTGCTGGCTGGCGCCCTTGATGGTCACGTAGCCGCTCGGCGTCCGGCGCCTCGCCGGGACCTCGATGCGCCGGCGACCCGACAGGAACTGGCCGGTGAGCGACGTGGGGACCGCCTCGACGTCCTCCGCCGTGCCCTGCGCCACCACGCTGCCGCCGTGCTCGCCGGCGCCCGGCCCCATGTCGATCAAGTGGTCGGCGGCGCGCATCGTGCCCTCGTCGTGCTCCACGACGAGCACGGTGTTGCCGAGGTCGCGCAGCCGCTCCAGCGTGGCGATCAGCCGCGCGTTGTCGCGCTGGTGCAGGCCGATCGAGGGCTCGTCGAGGATGTAGAGGACGCCGACGAGCGAGGAGCCGATCTGCGTCGCGAGGCGGATCCGCTGCGCCTCCCCGCCGGACAGGGTGGACGCCGCTCGTTCCATCGACAGGTAGCCGACGCCCACGTTGTCGAGGAAGCGCAGCCGCTCCTCGATCTCGCGCAGGATCAGGCGCGCGATCGCCCGGTCGGTGTCCGACAGCGTCAGCTCGTCGATCCACCGCAGCGCGTGCTTGGCGCTCATGGCCGTGAGCTCGTGGATCCGCAGCCCGGCGACCTGCACGGCGCGGGACTCCGGCCGCAGGCGCGCGCCCTTGCACTCCGGGCACGGCCGCAGCGTCATGTACTCCTCGATCTTCTCGCGCGACCAGTCGGAGTCCGTCTCCTTGTAGCGCCGCTCGAGGTTCGGGATGATCCCCTCGAAGGTGGTCATGTAGGACCGCTTGCGCCCCATCCGGTTGCGGTAGGTGACGTAGATGCGGTCGCCGTCCGTGCCGTAGAGGAAGAAGTCGCGCTGGCGCTCCGGCAGGTCCGACCACGGCACGTCGAGGTCGACCTCGTAGCGCTCGGCAATCGCCTGCGTGATCTGGTCGTAGTACGTCGTCGCCGAGCTCGACCACGGCAGGATCGCCCCCTCGCCGATCGACAGCGACGGGTCCGGCACGACCAGCTCGGGGTCGATCTCCATCTGGGAGCCGAGCCCCGTGCAGCGCGGGCACGCGCCGTGCGGCGAGTTGAAGGAGAAGATCCGCGGCTCGAGCTCCGGCATCGAGATGCCGCAGTGCAGGCACGCGAAGCGCTCGGAGAACGTGAAGACCTCGGGATCGCCCTCGCGCGGCACCGTCTCGATCTCCAGGATCCCGTCCGCGAGCGCCACCGCCGTCTCGACGGAGTCGGCGAGCCGCTTGCGCGCGTCGGGCTTCATCACGAGCCGGTCCACCACGACGGAGATGTCGTGCTTGAACTTCTTGTCCAGCGCGATGTCCTCTTCCAGCAGACGGATCTCGCCGTCGACCTTCACGCGCGCGAAGCCCTCCGCGCGCAGCTCCTCGAACTGCTTGCCGTACTCGCCCTTGCGGCCGCGGACGATCGGGGCGAGGACCATGAAGCGCGTCCCGTCCTCCATCGCCATGACCTGGTCGATGATCTGCTCGGCCGACTGCGCGGCGATCGGCCGCCCGCAGTTGAAGCAGTGCGGCTTACCGATGCGCGCCCACAGCAGGCGCAGGTAATCGTAGATCTCCGTGACGGTGCCGACCGTGGACCGCGGGTTGCGCGACGTCGTCTTCTGGTCGATCGAGATGGCCGGCGACAGCCCCTCGATCGAGTCCACGTCCGGCTTGTCCATCTGCCCGAGGAACTGCCGCGCGTACGCGCTGAGCGACTCCACGTAGCGGCGCTGGCCCTCGGCGTAGATGGTGTCGAACGCCAGCGAGGACTTGCCGGATCCCGACAGGCCGGTGATGACCACGAGCGCGTCGCGCGGCATGGTGACCGTGACGTCCTTGAGGTTGTGCTCGCGGGCGCCCGTGACGACGATCTGGTCCTGACGGGACATAAGCCCTCCCATCCTAGGGCCGTCCCGGACGGAAGCCGGGTCAGCCCGGCGCGGGCACGCCGGCGTCGGCGAGCTTGTCCCGCAAGTAGCGCAGGAACGGCTCCACGGAGAGGTCCGCGCCCGCCGCCCGGCGCACCAGCTCGTCCGGCGGGAACTTGCGGCCGTGCTCGTGGATGCGCGTCCGCAGCCACTCCCGCAGCGGCTCGAACTCGCCGCGCGCGATGCCGGCCTCCACGTCCGGCAGCTCGGCCCGGAGCGCGTCCCAGAGTTGGGCGGCGATCAGGTTCCCGAGCGTGTAGGTCGGGAAGTAGCCGATCAGCCCGGCGCCCCAGTGGACGTCCTGCAGGACGCCCTGGGCGTCGTCCGGGACGTCGAGGCCGAGCAGGCGGTGCATGCCCTGGTTCCAGGCGTGCGGGAGGTCGTCCACCGCGAGCGTCCCCTCGACAACGGCCAGCTCCAGCTCGAAGCGGAGGACGATGTGCAGGTTGTACGTCGTCTCGTCCGCCTCGACCCGGATGAGGCTGCGCGCGACGGCGTTGACGGAGCGGTAGAGCGCGTCGGCGTCCGCGCGGTGGAGACCGGGCAGCGCGTCGGCGAGGACGGGCAGGACCCACGCGCAGAACGGGCGGCCGCGGCCGATGACGTTCTCCCACAGCCGGCTCTGGGACTCGTGCACGCCGAGCGACACGGGATCGCCCAGCGGCGTGGCGGTGAGCCGGGCGGGGACGTTCGCCTCGTAGAGGCCGTGGCCGAACTCGTGGAGGCAGCCGAAGTAGGCGCCCGCGAAGTCGTGCAGGTCGTAGCGCGTGGTGATCCGCGTGTCGCCCGGGCCGATGCCCTGCGCGAAGGGGTGCGGGGCGGCGTCGAGCCGCCACGAGTCGGGGTCGAACCCGATGCGCTCGAGCACGGCCATCGCGGCGCGCCGCTGGACGTCCACCTCGAAGTGGCCGGCGAGGACGCTCGGGCGGCCGTCGGCGACGGCGGTGGCGGCGTCGATCAACGGCAGGAGTCCCGTGCGTACCTCCTCGAGCAGCGGCCGCAGGCGGGCGACGGTCATGCCGGCCTCGAAGTCGTCGAGCAGCACGTCGTACGGGTGGGCCGCCTCGGGGAAGCACGCGGCGTAGCGGTGGCGGAGCTCGACCTGCCGGACCATGGCGTCGCGGAAGCGCCCGAAGTCGGCCGCGGCGCGCGCCTCCTGCCATGCCGCCTGGCCGGTCGCCGCCGCGCGGCTCATCTCGGCGGCGAGCGCCGTCGGCACGCGCTGCGCCTTCTCGACGTCGCGCCGCAGCACCTCGACGAGCCGCACGTCGTCGCCGTCCGGATCCTGCCCGGCCGCCCACGGCTCGAGCGCCGAGAGCAGCCGCGCGAGCTCGGGATCGCAGAGCTTCCGGTGCGCGATGGTCTGGAGGGCGGCCTGGTGGTCGCCGCGGGCGGCGGCGCCGCGCGGCGGCATGACGGTGTTCTGGTCCCAGAAGAGCAGCGCCTGCACGCGCGCGAGCGAGCCGAGCTCCTCCGCCCGCTCGCGCAGCGCCGCCAGCTCGGGCGGGACGGTGGAGGTCGACGGCTGCACGGGCGGCGAGGATAGACCGGTCGACGCGCTTGCCGACCCGGTTCCCGCGGCGTACCCTGTGCGACCGTCATGCGTGCGTCCAGAGCCTTCCCAGCCAGCGACATCTTCCGGCAGGCCGGCGTGCGCACGGCCGCATAAGCGCACGCCGTCCTCGGGTATCCGCGCGCGTCCGGCGAACGGCGCCGGGCGTGGACGCCGTCCCGCGGGGTTCGAGTCCCTGCGCGCGCCTATGGGCTTCGCGCTCGACAACCGCACGCGCCTGACCACGGTCACGCCGGTCCACGCCGGCGTGGAGCTGCCGCGTGCGCGCTTCGTCGAGGAGGTCGTGCGCCGCGGCCTCGTCCACCTCGCGCACGACGCCTTTCCCGGTGAGGTCGACGCCGCCCGGCTCGCCGCCGCGGGTGAGCTCGTGCTCGTCCGCACGGACACCGCCGGCGAGGAGCTCGAGGCGTGCCTGCGGCTCCCCGGCGGCGTCGTGGCCTTCGTCGATCTCACCTACGGCCGCGTGCACTGCGAGGTCGCGGGTCCCGCTCCCGCCGCGGCGGGCGGCGCGCTCGCGGCGCTGCGGGACCGCTTCGCGCGCCCCGAGCCGGCGTCGGCCGCCGTCACCTTCGCCTTCTGGTGCCGCGG
>DATMVH010000403.1:0-4643 GCA_035563395.1 Solirubrobacteraceae bacterium | reverse complement strand
AGGACGACCGCGGCACAGCGGGGGCCGCAGGCGGCGGCCACGGAGCGGAACAGCGGGTCGATCGCCGGCCGCGTGCCGTTCTCCTTCGGGCCGCGGTCGAGCACGAGCCGCCCCTCGCTCACGACCAGGTGGTGGTCCGCGGGCGCGACGTAGACATGGCCGGGCTGGATCTCCTCTCCGTCCACCGCCTGGCTCACGGCGAGCGCGGTCTTGCGCGCGAGGATCTCCGCGAGGATGCTTCGCGTCGTCGCCGGGATGTGCAGCACGACGCACAAGGCGGCGGGCAGTGCCGCCGGCAGGCCCTCGATCGTGCGCTGCAACGCCTCGACGCCGCCCGCGGAGGCACCGAGGGCGACGATGGCTGGCGGCGTGGCGCCGGGACTGCCTGACATGCCGGGACCAACCCTACTGGCGCCGAAGACGCTTCGCACGCAACGCGTCGCGGACCGCACGGTCCGCGAGCGGACCGGCGGCCTTGACGAGCACGTCGCCGTCCCATGGGCCGGGGAGGATTCGAACCTCCGTCTGCCGGGTTATGAGCCCGTTGCTCTGACCGCTGAGCTACCGGCCCGCGGCGCGAAGGCTACGGTGCGAGGACAGGTCCCCGCGAGATGCCGTTGCGCATGCCTCGTACGTCGCCTGCTTTCATTGCCCGTCCCCCCCGTGCTCTTCCCGAGCGGACAATCCGCAGAGCCGCCGTTCCGCCGCGCTGCGGCGCGGCGGTCGCTACGTGCGCCCGTCCGGTGGACGAGGCCGGCGGGCGTGATCGTCGTCGAGCCCGCGCCACCGGGGCGCTAGGACGGGGAGCGCGAAAGTTCGGGCAAGATCCGGCGTTTCCAGCTCCAAGCCCTTCCCCCCGAGCGCGACAGAGCCACCGCCTTTGTCCCCCCAGTCCCGCACCCCCGCCGGCACCAGCGACACCGTCGCGGCGCTGCGCGCCCGCCTCGAGCGCCTCGAGGCGGAGGCGGCGGTGCGGCAGCGCCAGCTCGAGCGCTACGCCGCGGACCTCCGCGAGATCTTCAAGCAGGAGCGGATGCGCGCGCAGGAGCTGCGGCGCTCCTACAAGGCCACCGTGCTCGCGCTCTCCAACGCGGTCGAGGCCCGTGACGCCTACACGGGCCAGCACGCGGAGCGCGTCGCCGCCTATGGGCTCCGGATCGCCCACGCCGCGGGCATTCCCGTCGACCCCGAGACGGAGTTCGGCTTCCTGCTCCACGACGTCGGGAAGGTCGCGGTGCCCGACGCGGTGCTGTTCAAGCCCAGCAGGCTCACCGACGAGGAGCGAGAACTGATCTCGCGGCATCCGCAGATCGGATCGGACATCCTGCGCGACGTGGACTTTCTCGGCGACGCGAAGCTCGTCGTGCGCCATCACCACGAGCGCTGGGACGGGTCGGGCTATCCGGACGGGCTCGCCGGGGAGGAGATCCCCGTCGCCGCGCGGGTCTTCGCCGTCGCGGACGCGCTCGACGCGCTGACGACCGACCGCCCGTATCGGGCCGCGATCGACTGGGCGGAGGCGCGCCGGGAGATCCAGCGCCACGCGGGCACCCAGTTCGATCCCGCGATCGTCACGGCGTACGCCGGCATCCCGGACGAGGTCTTCGCACGCATGAGGGACGCGATCGCGTGAGCCAGGCGATCCTCATCGTCGACGACGACCCGCTGATCCGGAAGCTCATCACGACGACGCTGCAGGACGTCGCGGGGGCGCGCCTCGTCGAGGCATCGGACGGCGTGGAAGCGCTCGCCGCGGCGCTGCGAGAGCGGCCGGGAATCATCTTCCTCGACTACGACATGCCGCGGCTGAACGGGATCGAGACCTGCCGCCGGCTGCGCTCGGACCCGGTCACCGCGGACGCGACGATCATCATGCTCACCGCCATGGTCGACGGCCCGGCACGGGACCGCGCCCGCGGCGCCGGCGCCGACCACTTCCTCACCAAGCCGTTCTCCCCCCTGCACCTGCTCCGGCTCGTCGACGAGCTCAGCGGCTCGCGCGGCTGAGCACCCGCGTGCGGCTCGGGGTCAGCATCGGCTACTGGGGGCTCGGCCTCACCGCGCGCGAGCAGCTGAAGCTCGTCCTGGAGGCCGAGCGGCTCGGCTACGACTCCGTCTGGGCCGCCGAGGCGTACGGGTCGGACGCCGTGACCGTGCTCGCGTGGCTCGCGGCCCGGACGGAGCGGATCCGCCTCGGCACGGCGATCATGCAGATGCCGGGGCGATCCCCGGCCATGACGGCGATGACCGCCGCGACGCTCGACCAGCTCTCCGGCGGCCGCGTGCTGCTCGGCATCGGCTCGAGCGGGCCGCAGGTCGCGGAGGGCTGGCACGGGCAGCGCTTCGGCCGCCAGCTCCAGCGCACGCGCGAGTACGTCGCGGTCGTCCGCATGGCGCTGCGGCGCGAGCGGGTGGAGTTCCACGGCGAGACGCTCGACCTGCCGCTGCCGGACGGCCCCGGCAAGGCGCTGAAGCTCACGATCGCGCCGGTGCAGGAGGAGATCCCGGTCTACCTCGCCGCCGTGGGGCCGCGGAACACCGCGCTGGCGGCGGAGATCGCCGACGGGTGGCTCCCGCTGTTCTTCTCGCCGGAGCACACCGGCGCGTTCCGGTCGTTGCTGGAGGAGGGCTTCGCGCGCCGCGGCGGCGGCGCTCCGGAGGCCGGCGGGTTCGACATCGCCCCGACGGTCAGCGCGCTGGTCGCCGACGACCTCGAGACCGCGCGCGACGTCATGCGGCCGTTCCTCGCGCTGTACGTCGGCGGCATGGGCTCGCGGGAGCACAACTTCTACAACCGCCTCGTCGCCCGCTACGGCTTCGAGGACGAGGCGCGGGAGGTGCAGGACCTCTACCTCGCGGGCCGCAAGCAGGAGGCGGCCGCGGCGCTGCCGGGCGAGCTGATCGACGCCGTCTCGCTGTGCGGGCCGGCCGGCGTCGTGCGCGAGCGGCTCCGCCGCTACGCCGACGCGGGCGTCGGCACGCTGATCGTGGCGCCGATGGCCGCGGGGTTCGACGAGCGCCGCGCCCAGCTTCGCCAGATCGCGGAGCTCGCGCCGTGACGCTGCCGGCCGACGTCGAGCTGCGCGCGCCCGGGCCGGCCGACGTCGACGGGATCGCCGCGCTCGTCGGGGCCTGCGACGCCACCTACCGCGAATGGGCGCCGCCGGGATGGGAGCCGCCTCCGCCCGGGCGCGAGCTCGACCGCTGGCGCGGGCGGGTGACCGACGGCTCGTGGTGGACGCGGATCGCGGTGGAGCGCGGCGGGCGCGTGATCGGCCTCGTGTGCTTCACGCAGGCGGTCGCCTCCTCGCCGCCCTGGGCGGAGCCGATCCCCGGCCGCGGCCACATCTCGGCGATGTTCACGCACCCCGATCGCTGGCGCGAGGGCATCGCGGCCGCCATGCTCGCGTCCGCGGAGGACGCGATGCGCGAGGACGGCTACACCGAGGCCCAGCTGTGGACGCCGGAGGAGGCGCCGGCCCGGCGCTTCTACGAGGCGCAGGGCTGGACGCACGACGGGCGGCGGCAGTGGCTCGCCGACCTGGCGCTGCCGATCGTGGCCTACGTCAAGACGCTGTGATGCCGGCGCAGCCGCTGCGGGTCTTCCTCGGCGCGTTCGGGGACCCGGGGCACGCGTTCCCGATGCTGGCGCTGGGCGAGCGGCTCGCGGAGCGCGGGCACGCCGTCGCGCTGCAGACGTGGCGGCGCTGGCGCGACCCGGCGGAGGCGGCCGGGCTGACCTTCTTCGCGGCGCCCGAGTACCAGGTCTTCCCCACCCGCGCGCGGCCGATGGCACCCTATGCCGCCGCCGTCCGCGCGGCGCGGGAGACGGTGCCCGACGTGCGCGCGTTCGCGCCCGACGTCGCGGTGGCGGACATCCTCACCGCGGCGCCGGCGCTCGCCGCCGAGCTCTGCGGCGTCCCGGTCGCGACGCTCGTGCCGCACGTGCACCCGTGGCAGCCGCGCGGCGCCCCGCCGTTCTCGATCGGCGCGCGGCGGCCGCGGACGCGGGCGGGGGCGCTCGCCTGGCGCGGCTTCGATCCCGTCGTGCGGCGCGGCCTCGAGCTCGGCCGCCGCCAGCACAACGAGGCGCGCGCCCGGCTCGGGCTGGCGCCGCTCTTCCACCTCCACACCGGCATGTCGCGGTCGCTGACGCTCGTGGCGACCCTGCCGCACCTCGAGTACCCGCGCCGCTGGCCGGCCTGGCTGCGCGTGGTCGGGCCGCTCCTGTGGGAGCCGCCCGGCGAGGCCGCCGCGCCGCCGCCGGGCGCCGGGCCGGTCGTGCTCGTGGCGCCGTCGACGTCGCAGGACCCGGACGCGGCGCTGCTGCGCGCGGCCCTCGCCGGCCTCGCGGACGCGCCGGTGCGGGTGCTGGCCAGCACGAACGGCCGCGATCCGCGCGACTTCGCGGTGCCCGCGAACGCGGTCGCCGTCCCGTGGCTCTCCTACGCGCGCACGATGCCGCGCTGCGACGTCGTGGTGTGCCACGGCGGCCACGGCACGCTCGCGCGGGCGCTGTGCTCCGGCTGCGCGGCGGTCGTCTGCCCGGCCGGCGGGGACATGGCGGAGAGCGCCGCCCGCGTGGACTGGGCCGGCCTGGGCGCGCGCCTGCCGCACCGCCTCCTGTCCCCGCGGACGCTGCG
>DATMVH010000402.1:0-2571 GCA_035563395.1 Solirubrobacteraceae bacterium | reverse complement strand
GGGCGACGTGGCGGCGACCGCGGCGGCGGTGCGGGAGGCGACGGGCGGCGGCGTGGATTACGCCGTCGAGGCGACCGGGCGGCCGGAGGCGGCGCAGGCCGCCTTCCTCTCGACGCGCCCGCGCGGCGCCGCGGTGCTGATCGGGATTCCGCGCGCGGACGCGGTCGTGTCGTTCCCGGCGCTCGACATCCCGCGGATGGAGCGCCGCGTGCTGGGCTCGATCTACGGGTCCTCGCGGCCCGAGCGCGACTTCCCGGCGCTCCTCGACCTCTACCGCAGCGGCCGGCTCCCGCTCGACCGGCTCGTGTCCCGGCGGCTGCCGCTCGAGGCGGTGGAAGAGGCGTTCGCGGAGATGCGCGGCGGCAGCGCGCTGCGGGTGGTGCTCGACCTGGAGGCTGCATGACGGACGCGGTGGACGGACGGATCGGCGAGGCCTGGTCGGGCGAGGTCCCGAACGGCAGCCACCTCAACGTGGTCGTGGGCCGCCGCGGCTCCCCCACGGCGGCCGCGATCGCCGGCGTGATGGGCAGCCCGCGGCCCGGGCACGTGCCCTTCCTGGCCTGTCTGTCGCCGGGCACGGTGGTGCGCCCGATGACCGTCGTGGTGAACAAGTCGCCCGCCGACGGGGAGCTGGGGCGGATCACGTGGGGCGCGGCGCAGCTCGGCATCGCGCAGGGCGTGCTGGACGCCGTCGCCGACGGCGTGGTGGACCCGGGCGAGGCGGCCGATCTGGTCGTGCTGGCGGCGCTGTGGGTGGACCCGGACGCCCACGACGAGACGGCCGTCAAGCGGGCGAACCGCGCGGCGATGCGGGCCGCGCTGGAGGACGCGCTCCGGCCGCCGTCCGCCGCCGCGGTGGCCGCGCTCGCCGAGCGCCGCGAGGACGCGGCCAACGGCTACTACCGGGGCGGATGACGCGGATCGCCGCCGTCGAGGTCCGGCGCTACGCGGTCCGCCTCGACCCGCCGTTCGCCGCGGCGTGGGACCCCGTGCCGCGCGAGCGCGGCGAGGCGGCGCTGGTGATCGTGCGCGCCGAGGACGGCACGGCGGGATTCGCGAGCGGCGGCGAGGCGCCGGACGCGGCGCTGTTCGAGCGCCTGCTGGCCGGGGTCGATCCGCGGCGGACGGAGGTCGTGCGGCGCATCTGCGAGACCATCGCGCTGCACGGTGCGCGGCCGTGGACCGTGGAGGTCGCGGTCTGGGACCTGGCGGGGCGGCTGCTCGGGGAGCCGCTGTGGCGCCTCCTCGGCGGCCGCGCGGAGCGGCTCCTGGCCTACGCCTCGACCGGCGAGCTCGCCGGGCCGGACGAGCGCGCGCGGCGGGTCGTGGCGCTCCGGGAGGCCGGCGTGCGCGCCGTGAAGCTGCGCTTCCATCGCGCGGACTGGCGCGAGGACGTGGCGGTGGTGGAGTCGGTGCGCGACGCGGTCGGGACCTCGATGGAGGTGATGGTCGACGCGAACCACGGCTGGCGGATGCCCGGCGACCTCGCGCGGCCGTGGGACGCCGCCGAGGCGCTCCAGTGCGCCCGCGCGCTCGAGCGGCTCGGCGTCTACTGGCTTGAGGAGCCGCTCCCGACCCACGACCTCGACGGCTACGCGCGGCTCCGCGGCGGGACGAGCCTGCGGATCGCGGCCGGCGAGATGGCCCGGGACGCCGGGGAGGCGCGCGACCTCGTCCTCCGCGGCGGCGTGGACGTCGTCCAGCCCGACGTCGTGCTCGCCGGCGGGATCGGCGGCGCCCGGCGGATCGCCGCGCTGGCGGACCTGTGCGGCCGGGCGTTCTCGCCGCACACGTGGACGGACGGCCTCGGCCTCGTGGCGAACCTGCACCTCGCCTGCGCCGTCTCGGCGTGCCCGTTCGTCGAGGTCCCGCTCGACCCGCCCGGCTGGTCGGCCGCCCGGCGCGACTGGCTGCTCGGCGGGACGGTGGTCGAGATCGCCGCGGACGGGACGGTCGCGCCGCCGCCGGGACCGGGCCTGGGCGTCACGCCCGACCTCGAGGCGCTGGAGGCGCACCGCGTGGGATGAGGATCCGCGCCGCGCTGCTGCGCGCGTACCGCACGCCGCTCGAGGTCTGCGCGCTCGAGCTCGACCCGCCGGGTCCCGGCGAGGTGCTGGTCCGGGTGGCGGCCGCGGGCGTGTGCCACTCCGACCTGCACCTCGCGGACGGGCACCTCGGCGACGGCCGGGTGCCGATCGTCCCCGGGCACGAGGGCGCGGGCGTGGTCGAAGCCGTGGGCCCGGGCGTGGAGCGTCTCGCGGCCGGCGACCACGTGGCCTTCTGCTTCGTGCCGTCGTGCGGCGAGTGCCCGCCGTGCCGCGCCGGGCGGCTGACGCTGTGCGAGGCCGCGGCGGCGGGCGCCTGGGCGGGGACGCTGCTCGACGGCACGTCGCGCCTGCGCGAGGCCGGCGGCGGCAGGGTCCAGCACTTCAACTTCGTCTCCTGCTTCGCGGAGCGCTGCGTGGTGCCGGCGGGCGCTGCCGTGCCGATTCCGCACGAGCTGCCGCTCTGGCAGGCGTCGCTGCTCGGCTGCGGCGTGGTGACCGCGGTCGGCGCGGTGCGCAACGCCGC
>DATMVH010000401.1:0-3519 GCA_035563395.1 Solirubrobacteraceae bacterium | reverse complement strand
GCTCGCGGCGGTCGCCGCCGTCGCCTACGCCGTCGTCAACCGCGTCGTCTTCGACCGCCCGCTGCTCGCCGGCGGGACCGGCGTTCCCGCGCCGCCCGGCGGCGGCCCGGCCCCGAGCCTGGACCCGGTGACGGGGCTGTCGTACACGTGGCAGCTCTTCCTCCCGCGGTTGCCGTTCATGGCCGACCAGTTCCCGGGCGGCAACCCGATGCCGAACCTGTGGCTCCACGGCCTGATCGGCCGCTTCGGATGGCTCGACACGGAGTGGCCGGACGCCGTGTACCGGCTCGGGCGCTGGGCGTTCGTGGCGATCGCCGTGCTGGCGGCGGTGGAGCTCGTCCGCGCGGCGCGCCGCGGCGCGCTCGCGGGGCGCTGGGCGGAGCTCCTCACCTACGCCGCGGTCGTCGGCGGCCTCCTCTTCCTGATCGGCTGGGCGGGCTACCGCGCGAAGGTGACCGGCGCCGTCGGCTTCGAGCAGCCGCGCTACCTGCTTCCGCTCCTGCCGCTCTACGGCGTCGCCGTCGCGCTCGCCGCGCGGAGCTTCGGGTCGCGGCGCGGGCCCGTGGTCGCCGCCGCCCTCGTCGGCCTCGCGTTCGCCCACGACGTCCTGGCCCAGCTGCTGACCGTCTCCCGCTTCTACGGATGACCTCGCTGCTGCGCTTCCGCATCGTCCGGCACGTGCTGGCCGTGTTCGCGAACCTCCCGCGGCGGATCTCGCTCACGTGGCGCTACCACGGCCCGCGCGAGACGATCCGCCGCGCGCTCCTGTTCCCCCTCCGGCTCACGCCGTTCGCGGCGCGGCTCGGGCTCGGGGCGCGGCTGTCCGACCCCGCGGTGGGCGCGATCGCGTGGTACCGGCGCGAGGGGCGGCCGGTCGCCGTCGTCATCCCGACCTACGGGCCGCCCGGGCTCGTGGCGGCCGCGGTGAAGAGCATCCGCGCCACCACGCGGCGCGGCCGCCTGCGGATCGTCGTCTGCGACGACGGCAGCGCCCCCGAGCACGTCGCCGGGCTGGAGCGGATCCGCGGGATCGAGCTCGTCCGCGGGGACCGGCAGGCCGGCTTCGCGGCGAACGCCAACCGCGGGCTGCGGCTCGTGGGGCCCCGCGAGGACGCCGTCCTGCTGAACTCGGACGTCATCGCGCACCGCGGCTGGCTCGAGGCGCTGCAGTTCTGGGCCTACCGGGACCCCGACGCGGGCATCGTCGGGCCGAAGCTCCTGTACGCCGACGGCACGATCCAGTCCGCGGGCACGATCCGCAACCCCGGCGCGCCGGAGTGGTTCGACCACGCGCACCGGTTCAAGCCGGCGGACCACCCGCAGGCCAACGTCCCCCAGCCGTTCCTCGCCATGACCGGCGCGGCGCTCTACATCCGGCGGGAGGTGCTCGACCGCGTGGGCCTCCTCGACGAGGGCTACGGGATGGCCTACGAGGACGTCGACTATTGCCTGCGCGCGTGGGAGGCCGGGTTCGGCGTCCAGTACTGCCCGTACGCGACGCTCACCCACCTCGAGTCCAAGACGCGCGGGACGGAGCAGGGCGAGCGCGAGCTCGCCTCCCAGCGCCGCTTCTGGGGCCGCTGGGGCGCGTGGTTCGACGAGCGCCCCGTGCGCGCCGAGGACGGGGCGCTGCGGATCGTCTACGTCACGGAGGACACGGGCGTCGGCGGCGGGCACCGCGTCGTGTTTCAGCACCTGGAGGGCCTCGCCGCCCGCGGGCACCACTGCGAGCTGTGGACGCTCGGGCCGCCGCCCGACTGGTACGAGCTGGACGTCCCCGTGCGGAGTTTCCGCACCTACCGGGCGCTCGTGGCGGAGCTCGCGGACGTCGACGCCATCAAGGTCGCGACGTGGTGGAACACGGCCGCGCCGGTGTGGCGCGCGGCGGTCCGGCGCGGCATTCCCGCGTACTTCGTGCAGGACATCGAGACGAGCTACTACGCCGAGGACCCGGGCGTGCACGCCGCGGTGCTCGCCACCTACCGGCCGGAGTTCCATGTCCTGACGACGTCGCAGTGGGTCGCCGACGAGCTCCGAGGGCTCGGCGTCGCGCCGACGAGCGTCCCGCCCGGGCTCGACCTCGACCGCTTCTTCCCCCTCGACCGCGAGCGCCATCCCGGCGCGGTGCTGGCGCTCGGCCGGACGAACCCGCTCAAGAACTTCCCGCTCACCGCCGAGGCGTACCGCCGCCTGCCCGAGCCGCGGCCGGAGCTGTGGCTCTTCGGCATCGAGCCGGAGCTCGCCGCCCCGCTCGGCGCCCGCTACGAGGTGGCGCCGAGCGACGCCGCGGTCAACGAGCTGCTCAACACGGCCACCGTGTTCGTCCAGACCTCGACGCACGAGGGCTTCTGCCTCCCCGTCCTCGAGGCGATGGCGACGGGCGTCCCGGTCGTCTGCACGGACGCGCACGGCAACCGCGACTTCTGCCGCGACGGGGAGAACTGCCTCATGCCGGCGGCCGACCCGGACGCCGTGGCCGCCGCGATCGCGCGCGTGCTGGGCGACGCGGCGCTGCGCGAGCGCCTGTCGGCGGCGGGGCTCCAGACCGCGGCCGCGAACGACTGGGCGCGGCGGCTCGCCGAGCTCGAGTCCTTCTTCGAGCGCGTCGCCGGATCCCGCACGCCCGTCGCCGGCTGATGCGCGTCGCCCTGCTCGTCGCGGAGCTCGGGCGCTCCGGCGGGATGGGGGTGATCCGGACCTGGGCGCGGCACCTCGAGGACGCGGTCGTCGTGCTGTGCGGCGACGCCGCGGAGGCGCCGGGCGAGGTCGACGGCGTGCCGGTACGGCCGCTCGCCGCGCTTGCCGAGGAGCCCGCGGACGTCGCCGTCGCGACCTGGTGGCCGACGGCGGAGGCGCTGTGGGATCTCCCCGCCCGCACGCGCGTGGTCCTGCTCCAGAGCCTCGACCAGCGCTACTACCACGACGACGAGCCGGCCGACCGGCTCGGCGCCGCGGCCGTGCTCGACCTGCCCGTCGGCTTCGTCGCCGTCTCGGAGCACCTCGCGAAGGCCGCCGCGGCGCTGCGGCCGGACGCGGAGGTGCGCGTAGCCACGCCGGGGATCGACAAGGCCGTGTTCGGCTTCGCCCCGCCCCGCGAGGGCGGCGGCCCGCTGCGCGTGCTCGTGGAGGGGCAGCCGAGCATGTGGTTCAAGGGCGTCGCGGACGCCGTCGCCGCCGTGCGGCGGATGCGCGAGCCCGCGACGGTCACCGTCGTGGCGGCGGACCCGGCCGCGGCCGGCGACGTCGGCGCGGACCGCGTGTGCGGCGGCCTCTCGCCGGGGGAGATGGCGGCGCTGTACGCGGAGCACGACGTGCTGCTGAAGCTGTCGCGCTTCGAGGGCCTCGGGCTGCCGCTGCTCGAGGCGTTCCACGTCGGCCGCCCCGCCGTGGTCACGCCGGTGGGCGGGGCGGCGGGCTTCGTCGAGCACGGCGGCAACGCGCTCGTCGTGGGCTTCGACGACAATCCCGGGGCGACCGACGCGCTCGACCGCCTCGCCCGTGACGCGGACCTGCGGGCAC
>DATMVH010000400.1:0-2177 GCA_035563395.1 Solirubrobacteraceae bacterium | reverse complement strand
CGGCGTGCCGCTCCTGCGCGGCGCGCGCGGACGGCCGCCCGTGGATCTCGACGCGCTCGCCGCAGCCGTCGCGGCCGTCACCCGCGTGGCCGCGGCGCATCCGGAGATCGCCGAGCTCGAGGTCAACCCGCTGCTCGCGCGGCCCGACGGCTGCGAGGCGCTCGACGCCCGCGTCGTGCTCACCGCCTCCGCCGTCCCGACGCGCGCCAGGAGCTGACCATGGACTTCGCCTACTCGCCGCGCATGCTGGAGCTCAAGCGTCGCGCGGCCGGGCTCACCGAGCGGATCCTGCCCTACGAGGACGCGTGCGAGGCCGACGGCGGCCTGTCCGCCGCCGACCACGCCGAGATCCGCGCCGCCGTGCTGGAGACGGGGCTACAGGCGATCAACATGCCCGAGGCATGGGGCGGCGCGGGTCTGTCGGTGCTCGAGCAGGTCGTCGTGCAGGAGGAGCTGGGCAAGCTGACGGGTGCCCTGTGGGACTGTGTGTGGCGCCCGGCCAACGCCCTGCGCGCGTGCACCGCGGAGCAGCGCGAGCGCTACCTCCTGCCGACCATCCGCGGCGAGCGCCGGGACGCGGTGGCGATCACGGAGCCGAGCGCCGGCTCGGACCCGCAGGCCATCGCCACGACGGCCGAGCGCGACGGCGACGGCCACGTGCTCCGCGGCGAGAAGTGGTTCGTCACGGTCGGCGACGCCGCCGACTACCTGCTCGTGCTCGCGCGTGTGGCGCCAGCCGGGAAGCCGACGATGTTCCTCGTCGACAAGGGCCTGCCGGGCGTGCGGATGACGCGCGTGCCGCGCTACACGCACACGTTCGTCTACGAGCACCCGGAGTTCGTGCTCGATGCGGTGCGGGTCGGCGCCGGCGCGATCCTCGGCGGGGTCGGCGGCGGCTACGAGCTCATGCGCGACTGGTTCACCGAGGAGCGCCTGATGATCGGGGCGCGGACGATCGGGGCGGCCGACCGGGCGCTCGGGCTCGCGGCGGACTGGGCGCGCGAGCGCGAGCAGGGCGGCGCGCGGCTGATGGACCGCCAGATGATCCAGGCGATGCTCGCCGACTCCGCCGCGGAGATCGCGACGAACCGGGCACTCACCCACCAGGTGGCGTGGGAGTTCGACCGCGGCGGGGAGCGCAAGACCCTCCATGCGCGCGCGGCGATGGTCAAGCTGGCGGCCTCCGAGGCCTCGAACCGCGTCGTCGACCGCTGCGTGCAGATCTTCGGCGGCCGCGGCTACATGCGCGAGAACCCGGTCGAGCGGTTGTGGCGCGAGCTGCGCGTCGACCGCATCTGGGAGGGCACGTCGGAGATCCAGCGGCTGATCATCGCCAACGAGATCGACAAGCGAGGTCTGCGCGGGCTGCTCGACTTCGCGGTGGAGGCGCAGCCGGCGCAGGCGTGAGCCGGCGGTGCGGCTCCCCGGGACGCCGGTGGGGCTGACCGCACGTGCGGACACGGGGACCCCGCCTTTCTGCGCCCGGCGCCCGGCGTCAGGCTGCCCGCAAGATGAGCGAGGCGATCCTGGACCTGGTGCACGGCCTGATGGGCTCCCCGTGGGTCTACGCCGCGCTGCTCGCCTTCGCCGCCCTCGACGGCTTCTTCCCGATCGTCCCCAGCGAGAGCCTCGTCATCACCGCCGGCGTGTTCGCCGCCGCCGGCGAGCCGATCCTCCCGGTCGTGATCGTCGTGGCCGCGGCCGGCGCGTTCCTCGGCGACCACGTTTCCTACGGCGTCGGGCGCGCAGCCGGCGAGCGCCTGAAGCAGCGCGCGCGCCCGGGCACGAAGCGCCGCGCGGCCTTCGACCGCGCCGGCCACGTGCTCGAGAGCCGGGGTGGGCTCTTCATCGTCGTCTGCCGCTACATCCCAGGCATGCGGACGGCGATCACGCTGACCGCCGGCGCGGTCCGCCTTCCCGTCCGCACCTTCTCGTTCTTCGACGGCGTCGCCGCGCTCACGTGGGCGGCGTACTCCGCGCTGATCGGCTATGTCGGCGGAGCGGCCTTCGAGGAGGATCCGCTCAAGGGCCTCGCGCTCGGGCTCGGCCTCGCCCTGGGCGTCACGGCCGCCGTGGAGCTCGCGCGGCACCTCCGGGCCCGCCGGACCGCCGCCACCGCGGCCTGACGGCCACGGCGGCGGCTCCCCAGCGGTCCGTCAGTCCTCGCCGCGACCGCG
>DATMVH010000399.1:0-3605 GCA_035563395.1 Solirubrobacteraceae bacterium | reverse complement strand
GCGGCGGCGTGTTCCTCGGCTTCGCCGCCGTCGACCCCGGCGCCGACCCGCCGGCGCTCGACGCCCTGTTCGTCGATCCCCCCGCGATGGGCCAGGGCGCCGGGCGCCGGCTGCTCGCGGCGGCACGGGCTGCGGCCCGCCGGCGCGGGATCGAGGCGCTCGCGATCGACAGCGACCCGGGCGCGGAGGGCTTCTACCGCGCGCACGGCGCGCGGCCCGCCGGGACGCGGCGCTCGCCCTCGACCGGGCGCGAGTTGCCGCACCTCGTCATCCCGACGTGACGCGCAGGCTCGCGGGAGGCCGCCGCGGCTCGCCGCCCCGGCGCAGTCATTGCGTGTGCAATCATGATCGAGCATGGTCGGCGACCGCCGGAGGCCCCTGCTCGTCCTGTGCTGCCTCGCGCAGTACATGGTCGTGCTCGACGTCTCGATTGTGAACGTCGCGCTGCCGTCGATCGACACCGCGCTCCGGTTCGAGCCGACGGAGCTCCAATGGGTCGTCAACGCGTACGCGCTCGCCTTCGCGGGCTTCTTGATGCTCGGCGGGCGGGCGGGCGACCTGCTCGGCCGCCGCGAGGTCTTCGCGGCCGGGCTCGCGTTGTTCGCCGGCGCGTCGCTCGCCGGGGGCCTCGCGCAGGACGAGTGGACGCTCGTCGCGGCGCGCGCGGCGCAGGGCCTCGGCGGCGCGATCGTCGCGCCGTCGACGCTGTCCATCCTTACGACCGGTTTTCCCGAGGGTCCGCAGCGCAACCGGGCGCTCGGCTTGTGGGGGGCGATGGGAGCGATCGGCGGCGCGTCGGGGGCGCTCGTGGGAGGCGTGCTCACCGAGGCGCTGTCGTGGCGCTGGATCCTCTTCATCAACGTCCCCATCGGCCTCACCGCCGCGGCCGCCGCGCTGCGGATCGTGCCCGCGGCGCGCCCCGCCGCGACGGTGCGCCGCTCCTTCGATCTCGCGGGCGCGCTGACCGTCACCGCGGGGCTCGTGGTCGTGACCTACGCGATCGTGGGGACGGAGGAGCACGGCTGGAGCTCCGCGCGCACGCTCGGGCTCCTGGCCGCCGGCGCGGCGCTGCTCGCCGCGTTCGTGGCCGTCGAGCGGCGGGCCGCGGCGCCGCTCGTGCCGCTGCGCATCTTCCGCTCGCGGCCCGTGTCCGGCGCCAACGTCGTGGTCTTCTGCCTTGGCGCCGCGGTCTTCGCCATGTGGTACTTCGTCTCGCTCTACCTGCAGCAGGTCCTCGGCTTCTCGCCGCTCGGCGCCGGCCTCGCCCTGGTGGTGATGCCACTGACCATCGCCCTCTGCACGCAGGCGGCCATCCGCCTCACGGGGCGGTTCGGCCCGGGTCCCGTGCTCGCCGGCGGGATGACGCTGATCGGCACCGGGATGCTCGTCTTCTCGGGCGTCGACGCGGACGGCAGTTGGGCGGCCGACGTCTGCCTGCCCGCCCTCATGACCTCGGCGGGGATCGGGTTCGCGTTCGTTCCCGTGACCATCGCGGCGACCTCCGGCGTGCACCGGGCCGAGGCCGGCCTCGCGTCCGGGCTCGTCAACACGTCGCGCCAGATGGGCGGGTCGATCGGCCTCGCGCTCCTCGCCACGGTGGCGACGCAGCGCACCGCGGACGTCGCCGGGTCGCTGTCGCGCGCAGAGGCGCTCACGCAGGGCTTCGGCCGCGCGTTCGCGCTCGGCGGCGGGATCGCGCTGACCGGGGCGCTGATCGGCGCGGCGGTGCTCATCCGCGCGCCGGGGATGGGCACCGCCGAGGCCGGCTGACGCGTCCGGTCGCGACTCGCGGCGGTGGCCTTGACGCTCGCCGCGACCGACTCAAGCCTTGGCCGGCGCGTCGACCTCCTCGAGCAGCTTGAGCCAGATCTCGCTGCGCGTCGGGAACGCCGGGACGGCGTGTCGCAGGCGCGCGATCGGCACCTCGCCGACGATGGCGATCGTCGCGGCGTGGAGGAAGTCGGCGACCTCGGAGCCGACGATCGTCGCGCCGATCAGCACGCCGCGGTCCTCGTCGACCAGGAAGCGAGTGGTGCCCCGCGCTCCCCGGCCGTAGAACGAGCCGCCGGCGTTGCCGGACGTCGGGACGTCGACGACCCGCGGGGCGAGCCCCGCCGCCTCCGCCGTCTTCGTGGTGTGCCCGACGGCGGCGACCTGCGGGTCCGTGAAGATCACCCGGGGGGCGAGCGGCCCGTCCGCGCCGTGGTCGGCGGCGGTGTCGCGCCCCAGCAGGTGGTCGGCGGCGACGCGCGCCTGGTACTTCGCCATGTGGGTGAACTGCGCGCGGCCGTTGAGGTCGCCGATCGCGTAGAGCCATTCCACGCCGGGCACGCGGGCGTGCTCGTCCACCTCGACGAAGCCGCCGGCGTCGTGGAGGCCCGCATGCTCGAGCCCGAGGTCGCCGACCTGCGGCCTGCGGCCGACCGCGACGAGCAGCTCGTCGCCCGCCACGGTGGAGCCGTCGGCGAGCGTGACGTGCACCTCGTCGCCCTCGCGCCGCACGCGCTCGGCCTTCTGGCTCGTGCGGATGTCGACGCCGAGCTCGGCGAGCGCCTCCGTGAGCTCGACGCAGGCGTACTCCTCCTCGCGCGGCAGCAGCCGCCGCTCACCCTCGATCAGCGTCACGGCTGACCCGAGCGTCGCGTACGCGTGCGCCATCTCGACGCCGACGACGCCGCCGCCCATGATCACGAGCCGCCCGGGCACGGCCTTCGCCGTGGTGGCGTCGCGGTTCGTCCACGGGCTCGCCTCGGCCAGGCCTTCGATCGGCGGCATGGCGGGCGTCGTCCCGCCCGCGAGGATGACCGCGCGGCTGGCCTCGATCTCCGTCTCGCCGACGACCACGCGGCGCTCGCCGGCGAGCCGCCCCCGGCCGCGGTACAGCGCGATGCCGCGATCCTCGAGCCAGGGCAGCTGGGCGCTGTCGTCGAGGTCGTGGATGACCTCGTCGCGGCGCCGGAGGACCGCGCCGACGTCGAGGTCGCCGCCGGCGGCCTCGGCGGCGCCGGGGAGGCGGCGCGCCTCCTCGAGCGCCTCGCCGGGGCGCAGCAGCGCCTTCGACGGCATGCACGCCCAGAAGGAGCATTCCCCGCCGACCTTGCGGTCCTCGACGATCGCCACGGACAGCCCGGCCTCGGCGAGCCGGCCGGCCGCGACCTCGCCGCCCGGCCCCGCGCCCACCACCACCACGTCATACGTCTCCATGTCGCTCCTCGTCGTGCGGCGTGTGCGTGAGCGACCCTAACGCCCCGGCACCGTTAATCCGCCCTTAGCGACGCTTCACGACCCGCTCACCGCGACCGTCCATCGTGGCCGCATGGACCTGGCATTCGAGCACGACGCGGTGGTTGTGGTGGCGGGCGTGCCGGGTGCCGGCAAGTCGACGCTCATCCGCCGCGCCGTGGATCGCGGCGCGGCGGATGTCATCGACACGGACGACGAGCGCGCGCGGGGGGGTGGCGGACGGCTGCTCTACGCCCGCCACTACGCGCGCATCGCCAGGGCCCTGCGCGGGCACCGGCCCGTCGTCGTCCATAGCCGGGGGACGCAACCGGCCGCGCGGCGCGCCATCGCCCTAATGGCGCGTCTGCGCGGCCGGCCGGTGC
>DATMVH010000398.1:0-3875 GCA_035563395.1 Solirubrobacteraceae bacterium | reverse complement strand
CCGCGCGAGGTCGGCGCCCCGCTGCTCGTCCGGATGCGTCGACGCGTGCAGGTTCACCACCCACCCCGCGCCGCCCGCGAGCCGCGCGCCGTGGACGATCCGCCGCTCCGGGCGCCGGGCGAGCGGCGCGACCCGGTGCTCCTCGATCGCCGTCCCGCGGACGAGCAGGGCGTTCGCCCCGCCGCCGTTCGCCGCCAGCAGGTCGGGGTTGCGGGCGGCGACCGCCCGCCGCACGGGCAGGAGCGCGTTGCGGGACGTCAGCGCCATGCGGGCGCTCGCCCCGCAGGCCGCGGCGAGGGGACCGGGCCACCACGGCGGGACCTCCTGCAACAGCGCGACGTCCCACTCCCACCCGGCGAGCGTCCGCGCGAACTCCAGCGCGAGCGGGCGCCCGGCGGCGGGCTTCGCGCGCCCGTGGAACAGGTTCCAGGTGAGGACTCGGATCGGCGGCAGGCTAGCTTCGCCCCCGTAGACTTGCCGTCTTGACGAGCCACTTCCTCACGGGCGCCGAGCTGTCCGCGGCGAACCTCGCCGCGCTCCTCGACCGCGCGGCCGCCCTCAAGGTCACGCCGCACGCCTCGCGCGCGCTCGACCGCCGGACGGTCGCGCTCATCTTCGAGCAGCCCTCCACGCGCACGCGGACGTCCTTCGAGGCCGGCATCGCGGAGCTCGGCGGCCATCCCATGGTGCTCCGGCGCGACGAGCTCCAGCTCACCCGTGGGGAGTCCGTCCGCGACACCGCGCTCGTGCTCTCCCGCCACGTCGCGGCGATCGGGCTGCGGACGGGGGAGGAGGCGACGCTGACCGAGCTCGCCGCCCACGCCACGGTGCCCGTCGTCAACATGCTCTCCCCGCTGCACCACCCGTGCCAGGCGCTGGCCGACCTCCTGACGCTGCGCGAGTTCCTCGGGTCGCTCGCGGGGCGGACCGTCGCGTACGTGGGCGACGGCAACAACGTCGCGCGCTCGCTCGCCGCGCTCGGCACGCTCGCCGGGATGGAGGTCCGCGTCGCCGCGCCCCCCGGCTTCGGGCTCGAGGAGGGGACCGGCGCGGTGCTGCTCGAGGACCCCGGCGAGGCGGCAGCCGGCGCGGACGCGGTGTACACCGACGTCTGGGTCTCCATGAGCGACGACGCGGCCACGGCGGAGGGGCGCCGCGCGGCGCTCGCGCCGTACCGCCTCGACGACGCGCTGCTCGACCGTGCCGCTCCGGGCGCCTTCGCCCTGCACTGCCTCCCGGCCCACCCCGGTGAGGAGATCACGGAGTCGGTGCTGTACGGCGCGCGCCAGCGCATCTGGGAGCAGGCCGAGAACCGCCGCCACGCGCAGAAGGCGCTGCTCGAATGGCTGGTCCGCCGCGCGGATACCCTCGAAGGGTGACCATGCCACCCGCCTCCGCGAGCCGCCCGTCCCGCGGCGACGAGCTCGAGCTCACCGTCGACAGCCTCGCCCACGGGGGGAACGGCGTCGCGCGGCTCGACGGCTACGTCGTCTTCGTCGCCGGCGGCGTGCCGGGCGACCGCGTGCGCGCGGTGGTGGGGAAGGCGAAGCGCGCCTACGCCGAGGCCCGCGCGGTCGAGATCCTCGAGCCGTCGCCGGACCGCGTGGCGCCCGTGGCCGACCATCCGGGCGCGCCGTGGCAGGTGATCCCCTACGAGCGCCAGCTCGCGATCAAGGCCGAGCAGGTGGACGACGCGCTGCGCCGCATCGGCCGCCTCGACGGCTTCGCGCTCGAGCCCATCGTGCCCGCCGTCGATCGGTGGCGGTACCGCAACAAGATGGAGTACTCGTTCGGCACGGCGCCGGGCGGCGAGCTCGTGTGCGGCTTCCACGCGCCCGGCCGCTTCGACGAGATCGTCCCGGTCGACGACGTGCTGCTCGCCTCCGACCGCGACAACGAGGCGCGCGAGCAGGTGCTCGCCTGGTGCCGCGCGCAGGGCCTCGAGCCGTGGGACCGCCGTGCGCACCGCGGCTTCCTGCGCAACCTCGTCGTCCGCGAGGGCCGGCGCACGGGGGAGCTGCAGGTCCGCCTCGTCACCTCGCCGGGCCGGATCGACGCGGGCTCGCTCGCCGAGGCGGTCGCGTGCGACGGGTTGTACTGGACCCAGACGCCAGACCTGGGGGAGAGCACGCAGGGCGGGGAGACGACGCTCGTCGCGGGGGCGCCGAAGCTGCGCGAGCGGCTCGGCGATCTCGAGTTCCTGATCTCGCCGGACGCGTTCTTCCAGACGAACACGGAGATGGCCGAGCGGCTCTACGGGACGGCGGTCGAGTTCGCGGGCCTGCGCGGGCACGAGCGCGTCTTCGACCTGTTCTGCGGCATCGGCACGATCGCGCTGTCGCTGGCGGCGCGCGCCCGCAACGTCGTCGGCGTGGAGATCGTCGAGGCCGCGGTCGCGGACGCGATCGACAACGCGCGCCGCAACGAGGTGACGAACGCGTCGTTCTACGCCGGCGACATCCGCCTGGCGATGCGGGAGCTGGTCGAGCGCGCGGGGCGCCCCGACGTCTGTGTGATCGACCCGCCGCGCGCGGGGCTCTCGCAGAAGGTCGTGCGGCGGATCGTGGAGGCCGGGCCGCGGCGGATCGTCTACGTGTCGTGCAACCCGACGACGCTCGCGCCGAACGCCGCCCAGCTCGCCGAGGCCGGCTGGTCGCTCACGCGCGTCCGGCCCGTGGACATGTTCCCGCAGACGCCGCACATCGAGTGCGTGGCGCTGCTCGAGCGGACGGGGTAGCGCGCGGAGGCGTTCCGTCCGGCATGCATGCGAACGTGCGTTCGTGTGCGAAACGCCCATCCTCCACGCCGACGTCGACGCCTTCTTCGCGTCCGTCGAGCAGCGCGACGACCCGCGGCTGCTCGGCCGGCCGGTGATCGTGGGCGGCGGCGTCGTCATGGCGGCGAGCTACGAGGCGCGCGCCTACGGCGTCCGCGGGGCGATGGGCGGCGCGCGCGCACGGCGGCTGTGCCCGGACGCGATCGTGGTCCCGCCGCGGTTCGACGCGTACGTCGAGGCGAGCAAGGCGGTGTTCTCCGTGTTCGAGCGGACGGCGCCCGTGGTGGAGGGCGTCTCGATGGAGGAGGCGTTCCTCGACATCGGCGGGCTCGGGCGGAGCGCCGGCCGTCCGGAGGAGATCGCCGCCCGCTTGCGGCGCGAGGTGCGCGCGGAGGCCGGGCTGCGCATCACCGTCGGCGTCGCGCGCACCAAGGTCCTCGCCAAGGTCGCGAGCCGCGTCGCGAAGCCGGACGGGCTGCTCGTCGTGCCGCCCGCGTCCGAGCGGGAGTTCCTGGCGCCGCTGCGCGTCGAGCAGCTCTGGGGCGTCGGGCCGGCGACGGCGAAGAAGCTGCGCGCGCGGGGCCTCACCACCGCCGGCCAGGTCGCCGAGCTGAGCGAGACGGCGCTGATCGCGATGCTGGGCAAGGCCTCCGGGCGCCACCTGCACGCGCTCGTCCACCGGCGCGACTCGCGGCCGCTGCAGGCGCGCCGGCGGCGCGGCTCGTTCGGCGCGCAGCGGGCGCTCGGGCGCGCGCGCGGGTCGTCCGACGAGCTCGACGCCGCGCTCGTGGCCGTGGTCGACCGCGTCACGCGGCGCATGCGCGCGGCCGAGCGTGCGGGGCGCACCGTCGTGCTGCGGCTCCGCTTCGGCGACTTCGGGCGGGCGACGCGCTCGCGGACGCTGTGCGACGCCACGGCGGAGAGCACGACGGTCCTCGCGACCGCCCGCGACCTGCTCGCCGGGGCGATGCCGCTGATCGAGCGCCGCGGCGTCACGCTCGTGGGCATCGCCCTCGAGAACCTCGACGGCGCGGAGGGCACGCAGCTCGCGCTGCCCGTGGCGGACCCGCCGGCGCGGTGGGCGGAAGGCGTGCCGTGA
>DATMVH010000397.1:0-5165 GCA_035563395.1 Solirubrobacteraceae bacterium | reverse complement strand
ACGACGGCCTTGCCCTCGTGGGTGAGCCGGGTGTGCTTGCGCACGATCTCGACGGCGCCGTCGGCAGTGATCCGCTCCGCCCGCGGCCGGACGGTGATGTCGCCGACCGGGAGCCCGTTGCCTGTGAGCCGCAGCTCGATCGCGCGCAGATTTGCGCCACGCGCGCGGGTGGCGCCGGCTCAGCCGCAGGCGGGCGGTCCGGCCGGCCTCGGCCTGGACCGTCTTGGGGGCGAGGCGCAGGACGCCGACCTTGACGTTCTCGCAGCCGACGAAGCCGTCGACGACGAGCACGGTGCCGCCGGGGGCGAGCGCGGCGCGGACGGCGGAGGGCGGCTGGAGCGCGCGCAGCGGGGCGAGGACGGTGAAGAGGTCGCTGCGGCCTTTTCGGCCGGGAGGCTCGGCACGAGCGAGCGACGAGCGCGACCGGAGGAGCGGGCCATGAGTCAGCAGAGGATCGGCGAGCACGCCATCGTGATCGGCGCGGGCGTGGCCGGCCTGCTCGCCGCCCGCGGCCTCTCGGACGCCTACGAGCGGGTGACAGTCATCGAACGCGACGAGCTCCCCACGGTGGGCGAGGGCCGTAAGGCCGTGCCGCAGGGCCGCCACGCCCACGTCATGCTGGCCCGTGGCCTGGGCGCGATCGAGGAGCTTCTGCCCGGGATCACGGAGGAACTGCTCGCGGCGGCGGCCAAGCGGTGCAAGTCCGGAGAGATCCGCCTGGTCATCTCCGGTCACGAGCTTTGCCGGAATGCGCCTGGGGCCGACGTCCTGCTCGCGAGCCGGCCGTTGATCGAGGGACACGTCCGCCAACGCGTCCTCGCGCTCCCAAACGTGATGGTCCGCGAGCGCTTTGAGGCGGCCGGACCGGTCGCCTCGCCCGGCCGCGGGCGCGTGAGCGCCGTACGGATCCGCCCCGCGACGGGAGTGGCCGCGAGGAGGTGCGCGCCGCCGATCTGACCGTCGCAGCGAGTGGGCGCTCCGCGCGTCTACCCGCTCTGCTTGAGGCACTCGGATATCGGCGGCCAGCGGAGGAGCGGCTGCCGATCGACCTGCTCTACGTGAGCCGCAGGGTGCGCCTTGCGCCCGACACCCTCCCGGGCGACAGGATCATTGGAATCGGTGCGCGCCCGGGCCTCCCGCGCGGGCTGATGCTGATCGAGCAGGAGGACCACTCGATCCTCACGGTCTCCGGATACGGCGCCGAGCATCATCCCCCGACTGACGAGGCGGGATATCTCGAGTTCATCGCCTCGGTCGCTCCCCCGGACGTTCTCGCCGCTATCCGCGACGCCGAACCCCTGAGCGAGATCGCCACGCACGACTTCCCCGCCAACCAGCGCCGCCGCTACGAGCGCCTGAAGCGCTTCCCCGACGGCCTGCTCGCAGTGGGCGATGCGATCTCGAGCTTCAACCCGCTCTACGGACAGGGGATGTCGGGTGGCAGCGCTGGAGGCGGTCCAGCTGCGCCGCTGCCTCGAGCGAGGGAACCGGCGCCTCGCGCGCCGCTTCTTCCGCGCCGCCGGGAAGGTCGTTGGCCCGGCATGGGAGATGGCGGTCGGAGGGGATCTGGCCCTGCCCGAGGTCGAGGGGAACGTCCGGCGATGCTGCGCCTGACGAACGCCTACGTGGAGCGGTTGCTTGGAGTCGCCGAGGATGACCCGATCGTCGCTGGCGCATTCAACGACGTCGCGGACCTGCTGGCGCCGCCGCCGAGCATCATGCGGCCCCGCGTACTCTGGCGAGTGCTGCGCGGGCCGCAGCAGCGACCCTCGGCGCGCGCTGCGGGTCCGTCCATCGGCGCGCTTCAGCGAGCGGCGATCGTCGACGCGATGAGCGCTCGGGCGATGAGGCTTCGATCGAGCTCGAGTACGGACGACGACGCGACCAAGGCCACGGGCCCACACGCCGGGCCGCGACACTAGCCCGGTCTCAACTGCTCGTCGCGCAGAGTGGCTCCCGCGTTCGAGCAGAACCGATCAAGATCGGGTGAGCGCTCTCGCTGTGGACGAGCAAAGAGCGCGCGGATTCCGCCTCCCTGACGCCTGCTTTTGGCCTGGGGAGGAGGTGTCTGCGCACAATTAGCTCGTGCTTCCGAGCCTCGTCCAACTGAGGAGTGAGCACCTGCCCGGCGTGGCTGTCGCTTCACGGCGGAAAGCACGAGCGGTCCCTGATCGTGCACGCCGGCCGTCCTGGTTGACCGGGTTTGCCGGTCGAGGAGTGTTGTGAGGATGGGAGCCGCGAGGTTGCGCGTGCGGATGCTCGGGGGGATGGATCTGCGGCTGGGCGAGCAACCGTTGCCGGCGTTGGACTCGGCCCGGGTCGAGTCGCTGCTCGCGTATCTGCTGTTTCACCGCGGGGCGCCGCAGCCGCGCCAGCGGGTCGCGTTCGTCTTGTGGCCGGACTCGACGGAGGCGCAGGCGCGCACGAACCTGCGCAAGGTGCTGTACGGCCTCCGTCGCGCGCTGCCGGAGGCCGATCGCTTCATCGAAGTCGGTCCGCGCACGCTGCGGTGGCGGGAGGACGCGCCGTTGTGGCTGGATGTGGAGGAGTTCGAGCGGGCGCTGGCCGACGGACGGCTCGAGGATGCGGTCGAGGCGTACGGCGGCGCGCTGCTGGAGGGCAGCTATGACGAGTGGCTGGTCGACGAGCGCGAGCGGCTCGCGCGGCTGTACCTTGGTGCGCTGGAGCGGCTCGCGCGCCGGTACGACCGGCAGGGGCGCCGGCAGGAGGCGATCGGTTGCGCAGAGCGGCTGGTCGCGGAGGATCCGCTGCGCGAGGAGAGCCACCGGCTGTTGATCGGCCTCTGCCATGCGGCGGGGGATCGAGCACGTGCGTTGCGGGCTTACCACGTGTGCGCCTCGAGGCTCGAGCGAGAGCTGGGAGTCGATCCGTCGCCGGCGACGCGCGCGGTCTACGAGGCCCTCCTGGATGCCGCACCGGACGAGGCCGCCGCCGGGACGTCGCCGTTCGTCGGCCGCGCCGCCGAGCTGGCGAGGTTGCGGGCGGCGTGGCGCGAGGCGTCGGCCGGGCGCGCGCAGCTCGTCCTGGTCAGCGGCGAGCCGGGGGTCGGCAAGACGAGGCTGGTCGACGAGCTGCGCGAGCACGCCGGCGCGGTCACGGTGGAGTCGCGTGCGTATGCGGCGGAGGGCGCGATCGCATACGGGATCGTGACCGCATGGCTGCGCTCCCGTCCGGTGGCTGAGCGCCTTGCGCGGTTGGATAGTGCGCAGCTGACCGAGCTCGCGCGGCTGCTGCCGGAGCTGGTTGGGCGGGTGGCGCCGCCGGAGCCGCTTCCCGAGCCGGAGCTGCGGCGACGGTTGTTCGACGCGATCGGCCGGGCGCTGCTGGCGGCGGGCTCGCCGCTGCTGTTGATCGTCGATGATCTGCAGTGGGCGGACGCGCAGTCGCTGCGGCTGATGCATTACCTGCTGCGCGCGGTGCCGTCGGCGCGGCTGCTGATCGCCGCGACCGCGCGGCGCGAGGAGCTCGACGAGCGTCAGCCGCTGGGCCGGCTGGTCGCCGCGCTCCAGGCGCTCGGGCGCTGCAGCGAGGTCGAGCTGCGACGGCTCGGCCGCTCGGAGACGGCGTTGCTGGCCGAGCGAATCACCGGCGCGCCCCTGCCGGGACCGGAGGTCGAGCGCCTGTACGGCGACAGCGAGGGCAACCCGTTGTTCATCGTCGAGGCGCTGCGGCCGGACGCGCCAGCGGCGGCGAGAGTGCAGGCGGTGATCGGAGGGCGCCTGGCGCGGCTCTCGCCGCCGGCCGCCGAGCTCGCGGAGATCGCCGCCACGATCGGTCGCTCGTTCACCGCCGACGTGCTGGCCGCCGCCGGCGGGTTGGACGAGCGGGCATTCGTCCGGGCACTGGATGAGCTGTGGCGGCGCGGGATCGTGCGCGCGCACGGGCCAGGCTCGTATGACTTCAGCCACGGCCGGATCCGCGACGCCGCGTATGCGACGCTCGGCCCGCCGCGCCAGCGTCGGGCGCATCTGGCGATCGCACGGGCGCTCGAGGAGAGCGGGGGCGCGGCGCCGGCGGCGGTAGCGCTGCACTATGAGAAGGCTGGGGCGACCGCCGAGGCCGTCGCCTGGCACGAGCGCGCCGCGGAGGCCGCCCAATGGCTGCACGCCCACGCCGACGCGGTATCCGCGCTCGAGCGCGCGTTGGCGCTGTCGGACGATCTCCCGCCCGGGCCCGACACCGACGCGCTCCAGCTGCGACTGCTGACGGCGCTGCCGGCGGCGCTGCTGGCGATCGAGGGCTACGGGTCACCGCGGATGGAACGCGTGCACGCTCGCGCGCTGCGGCTCGCCGAGCGGCTGGGCAGCGAGCCCGAGCCGCCGCTGGTCTGGTCGCTCGCGCTGGCCGCCCTCACGCGCGGCGAGTGGCAGGCGGCGCGGGAGCACGGCGAGCGCCTACGGGCTCGCGCCGAGCGTGACGGCGACCAGGTGCTGTGGGTGGAGAGCGACTACATCCGGGGTGTCGCCGCCTACTGGCCGGGGGCCCTGGCGGAGGCGCAGGGCCACTTCGAGGCGGCGATGGCGCGCTTCCGGCCCGCTCGGCGTCGCGCGCACGTGCTGCGCTACGGGCAGGACCCGGAGCTGCTCGTCCGGCTGCGGCTGGCTCACACGCTGTGGCTGCTCGGCGATTCCGCCGAGGCCGACCGCCAGCGCGACCTCGCGCTGGCCGCGGCACGGGATTCCGCGCACCCGTACAGCCGTGGGGTCACCTGGGCCTGGGCGGCGATCGTCGCCATGGACCGCGGCGAGGTCGACGAGCTCCGCCACCACCTCGAGCGGCTCACCGCCGAGGTGGGCGACGACGCTCCCGACCAGCTGAGGCTGCCGCTGGAGCTGTTCGCGGGCTACCTGGACATTCTCGACGGGCGCTTCGCCTCCGGACTCGCGCGCCTCGGCCGCGTCCGCGACCGCGCCGTGCAAGGCGAGGCGCCCGCGCCGGGGCTGCCCGGCGTCGTCACGCGGATGCTGCTCGAGGGGTACGCGCTGGCGGGCGAGGCCGAGGCGGGGCTCGGGCTGGCCGGCGAGGCGCTCGGCATGGGCCGCGGGGCCGAGCTCTGGGAGGCCGAGCTCCGGCGCCTCCGCGCGAGCTTCCTGGCCGCGCTCGGCGTTCCCGCCGACGAGGTGGAGGCCGAGCTGCGGCGCGCG